>NZ_JAUBVF010000028.1:0-86640 GCF_036705685.1 Microcoleus sp. AT3-A2 | reverse complement strand
TGCATATTGACCCTACCTCTCGCTCTTTGCTTATCGGTGATAAGCCTATAGTTTTCAAATCTGTTTCTGAAGTTGTTGCGGAGGAAGAGATTGACTCTATCCCTTTTGATTCTGAAGGTACTTTTCATGAGTTTTGATATGGAACAACAATTTGACTTGCAATCTCAGTTAGCTGCTGCTCAAGCTGAGATTGCACGGCTTCGTGAGGACAATGAGCAGATGCAATTTCGCATCCGTTCTCAAACTGAAACTATTAATAGAGCTAAAGATATCAATCCTGTTGCTCGCCCCAGTTTTAAAAGAGTTTTAGCACTTGCTCAGGCTGCTTGTTTTGATTTATGTAAGCATCCTGGTGGTGGTTGGCTTCTTAGTTTAGGTCAGCGCGTCCGTAAGTTTAAGTCTCTTACTCAAATCTGGGATATTTTGTGCTTGGATGATTGGTTTTTGGAGGATTTATTGGGGGAGTTCTTAGTAATTAAGCCGCCCAAGATTTTGGATGTTTCCCGTGATTTTGACTGGGACAATGCTGTTTCTGGTAATGTTTTGACTCAAGCTCAGAATTCTTTTGAAGCTTGGCACAATTTTGCTGGTTTTATTCCTTTTTCTTCTGAATAACCGCCTGATGATGGCTGTGTGACTTAGCGGCCGAAACTCATTTTGAGTAGCGGATTGAGTCCAAATCATCCGTCAATTAATTAAGTTATAGTTTAGGGCTTTAAAAATGAAACAAGCTGTAATGGCTTTTCTGGCTTCATAAGCTCGGCTATTTCTTGATTGATTGCAATCTTCCCCTGCAATTTATAGCTTTAAGAGTGAATTAGGCTTCTGGCCTTTGGGTGATTCATAAGCTTTGCTATGGGGATTTGGAAACTATCACCTGTAAAAATTTAATGCAAATTATTGGACTTGACGTTAGCAAGGCCTCAGTTTCTGCTTGTCTTTTAACGCAGAAGCCAACTGAACCTCGACAATTTTATTATGATTATGACTTTCACAAGTTTGATGCTACAGCTTTTGGGATTCGTGGATTGCTGGCATTGATTGGTGGCGATGTATCTAATACGATCGCAGTGATGGAGCCCACCGGGGTTAATTATTCTCGTCTCTGGGGAACTCAGCTTGCGCGGGTCGGTGTGGAAGTGCGGCTAGTCGGTCATAAGGAATTGAGAAGTTTTCGCGAGCACCATCTCGGACTGCCTGATAAAGATGATGATGCCGATGCTCTTGCCCTGGCGATTTACGGTTGGGATTTTCTTGAAGTTCCCCGGCGATTTGTTCAAGTGCGATCGCAAACGATTGTCGAAATTCGCCGTTTAGTTTTGCGACTGTCTCATTTGAATCGCGTGCAGTCACCTATTATTAACCGTGCTCGTCAAGATTTGGCCTGGCAGTTTCCAGAGGTGGCGCTCGTGCGATCGGTGCGACTGGGTGAAAAAGTTCCTTTGTTGTGGGGTTGGCTCTGCGGTCAGAGACAGTCTGTTAAGTACGATTTGCTTTTGGAAAAGTCGATTGGATTGGGTTTGACTGATGAACTTTGTCGTCACGCTGCCCGCATCTGTGACATTCAGCGAGAAGAGATGGTTTTAGAATTTGAACTTTCTAAGTTAGTTGGAGAGCCGCAGTTTTTGCCTTACCGCAAAGTTTTTGCCCGTTTTGGGTTTGGTCGCCGCGTTGAGGCTCTTCTATTGTCGCAAATATACCCATTTGAGAATTATCTGCTCGACGGCAAACCAGATGTGAAGATTCGTAAAGGCCGAAATTCTGGTAAGCCGACTAAGCGGCATTTGTCACTTCGGCGATTTTGTAAGGCTTTGGGGTACGCTCCATCTCAAGAGTCCAGCGGTGATTTGCAAAAATCCAAGGTCAGTGGTGGTAGTGATTTGTGTCGGCGCGCGCTCTGGCAATGGATATTCACTAGGATTGAACCAGTTCGCGCTCGACTTCATAATGACATTGGCGATCAGCTCGGTGCAATCATGGATGCGGAAAAACTCAGCGGTCGGCCGGTGCGGTTAGTGCGATCGCGTGTGGCGGCTAAAGCTGTTAAGTTGTTGTTCAAGGAACTTGTGCTCGAGCTTGTTCAATCTAAAATCTAAAATCTAATTTCCAGCGGGGTTTTTGTCAGGGGCCGCAAGATTTCCGGCGAAGTGTCAAATATATAATTCGGCCCCTGCAAAAATTCCGCCACCCGTCCGGTAGGACACCTTAGTATATTTTGGTAGTGTTTAATTTTTTGTCGCTTTAAAATCTAGAATTGTTAGAGTGAAGCCAGTGTTAACGTTTAAAGCCTAGGAACGGGGCATTTGAGAATTAAAAATTAAACAAGGGTAAGGTGCGCGCCGAGCACCCTACTAATTTTTAATTCTCGGCCCTATTTCCGATGCCCCATGCCCTATGAATGATTCTCAAGTATCACCAAATCCATCAAAACCTGTCCATCCCCTAAAGCGGCTGATGAAGTACGGGCGCCGCTACCGCCTGAAAGCTTGGCTGGCCAGTATCTGTTCGCTGCTGAATAAATTCTTTGATTTAGCGCCGCCAGCATTAATCGGTATTGCCGTTGATGTGGTGGTGAAACAGCAAGATTCTATCCTCGCTCAGTGGGGCATAAAAGATGTCTTTTGGCAACTGGCAATTATCACTCTTTTGAGCGCGGTTGTTTGGACGTTGGAATCTCTTTTTGAATATGCCTATGATTATTTGTGGCGCAATTTGGCTCAGGATATTGAACACGATTTGCGTCTGGAAGCTTACAGTCATTTGCAGGAATTAGAATTAGCTTATTTTGAAGAACGCAGCACGGGCGGTTTGATTTCTATTCTCAATGATGATATCAATCAACTCGAACGTTTTTTGGACGACGGTGCTAATGAGGTAATTCAGGTAATTACCACTGTTGTTGTGATTGGCGCGGCTTTTTTTGCTGCATCTCCTGGTGTTGCTGGGCTGTCAATGCTGCCGATACCTTTTATTATTTGGGGTTCGATCGCCTTTCAAGATCGCCTCGCTCCTCTCTATGCTGATGTGCGGGAAAAAGTGAGTTTCCTGAACGGGCAACTGTCGAATAATTTGATGGGAATTACTACTATTAAAAGTTTTACTTCCGAAGATTATGAAATTCAGCGTATCGAAGCACAAAGCCAAGCTTACCGCCAAAGCAACCGACGGGCGATCGCACTTTCGGCAGCTTTTATTCCGCTAATTCGGGTTGTGATTTTCTTGGGGTTTATTGCAACACTATTTCTGGGCGGTTTGGAGGTGGTGGCGGGCCGGTTGTCTGTGGGGACTTACAGCGTTTTGGTGTTTTTAACCCAGCGGTTGCTGTGGCCGCTGACTCGCCTGGGAGATACTCTGGATCAATACCAGCGCGCAATGGCTTCTACTAATCGGGTGATGAATTTGTTGGATACTCCGATCGCAATTCGCACGGGTGATATTCGGCGGCCTGTTAGTTCGATTAAGGGTGAGTTGGAATTTAAAAATGTTACTTTTTCTTACAATCACAGAAAGCCGATTTTGCAGTATTTTTCGTTGACTCTGCCGGCGGGCAAAACTACTGCGATTGTTGGCGCTACTGGTTCGGGCAAAAGTACGCTGGTGAAACTAATCTTGAGGCTGTACGAGGTACAGTATGGCAATATTTATCTCGACGGTATAGAATTAAATAACCTGAATTTAAAAGATTTACGGAGAGCGATCGGATTGGTGAGTCAAGATGTGTTTTTATTTCACGGTACGGTGGCTGAAAATATTGCTTACGGCAGTTTTGAGGCTAACAATCGAGAGATAGTAAATGCTGCGAAAATTGCGGAGGCTCACGAGTTTATCGTACAATTGCCGGACGGTTACAACACTATTGTAGGGGAACGCGGTCAAAAATTGTCGGGGGGTCAGCGGCAGCGAATTGCAATTGCACGGGCTGTTTTGAAGAATCCGCCGATTTTGATTCTTGATGAAGCTACTTCAGCGGTGGATAACGAGACTGAGGCGGCAATTCAGCGATCGCTCGAACGAATTACCAAAAATCGCACTACAATTGCGATCGCCCACCGTCTTTCTACTGTCCGCAATGCCGATTGCATTTGTGTCATGGAAGAGGGGCTGGTGGTAGAATCGGGGCAGCACGAACAACTGATCGAACAGGACGGAATTTATGCGGCGCTCTGGCGCGTGCAATCTGGTATAAGATAGAAACGCAGCGGTTTTGGGTAATTGGGAATTGCTAATTTGTAATTGGGGATGGGCCATTGGGCATGGGTAACTAATGACAACAGTCAACTGCCAACTGCCAACTGCCAACTGCCAACTGCTAACTGACAACTGACTGTAAAATATTAGTTTATACAAACAAGAAGAGAAAATGTTTCTATTTGATAGCCCTGAGTCTAAACCCAACGAAAATAGCTGGAGTCGGAAATTAGATAAATTTGTGAAAGCTAATCAACATGAATTGGCTGCTTTGGCTTGGGGGCTATTTCTGGAAAGGGGAGAGGAAAGCGAGGAGATTTTGGCAATTGATGTTGCAGAAACTGCGCGTTTTGTGTATTGTAAGAAAGAGGCGGTTGAGGAGTTGAACCGTCAAGTAAAAAGTCATATTCAGGAAGTTGTAGGTGTGTTGAACGCTCACAAGCCTGAGAAGGAAGTGGCGATTTTGGCGATCGGTGAAGGTCAAATTAAGTTGATTCTTTTTGAACCTAAGCCTGAACCTCCTGTTTGTTTTGAGGAAGCTGCAACAGATGTTGATACATTGTTGGCTAAGCTGGAACAGCAGATGGTTGAATATATGAAATAGGAGTTATATCAAATCCGGTGGCATCGGAATTGATATTACCTACAGTCAGGAGACGACGCCGTGCGGTTTCCCTGCAATTAATCGGGCGATTGTTACATCTCTTATCGAGGAAGATTGATTATTTGGTGGTAGGGAAACGGCAATCCCGTGTTTTCATTTGCCTTATTGTCGATGGTTATATCCGATCGCAATCTGAGAGCAATTCTATCCCGCAGTCTCTTTCAATCCCTGGGTGATCTCAACTTCGTATCAGCAACAGGCTTTCAGGCGTGTTCCACAAAGAGTAAACCCGGACTTATTATAAATATCAGAATAACCAGCAATCAAAATAACCAGCGGGCGGCGAATCGTCAAGCAAAATTTGAGCTTTGTCTAAATTAGGTATAGCTTCCGCCAATTCTCTACCTAATTTTACTTCCTGTGATCTGTCTGTTAATGGAAATGAAAATTGATAGCTATCTTGCAAATATTTTGCCTTAGCAACAATCTCATCTTTCTCCAAAATCTGGCTGTTGCTACCAATCAAAATGCTATTACTTTCCTGGCAAACACACAGGCACACCTGAGAAAACACACTTTGAAAAGTCGTGATTTTTTCGGCATAAAACTGATCTCTGTGCAGCAGATTTGCTACCACAACTCCCTCGTTTGACAAGTGTTTTTCGCAGATTTGATAAAATTCTTTGGTGGATAGGCGGTGCGGAAAGTAGCCGTTGCCAAAAGCTACGTCGATCATAATGATATCGTACTGAGTATCTGATTTTTGCTGCTCTAAATACTCTCGGCCGTCTTGAATTGTTACAGTTAGCCGATCGTCGAATTTTACCCCAAAACACTGTGTAGCTGCTTCGATCGCGATCGGGTCTACATCCGTACATTCTATAATAGTTTCCGGCAAATAGTGGTGCAAAACTAAGGGAATTCTGCCGCCGCCAAATCCAGCCATATAGATTCTTTGAGGTTGGTTTTGCCACACTAAACCCAACATCATCGCCTGAGTATATTCAGACACTAGATGTAAAGGATTGTGGAAATCGAAAACAGATTGCAGTAAATCTGTTTGCCGATTTACTTTTTCTACTAAAGATAGCTTAATGTGCGATCGCTCTTTTGTGACTGCAACATAGTGAACACCAGACTCTTTGCAAAAAATAACTTTGTCTGGCTGTTGCTGTAGCCAAGCCAGCCGCTGTCCAATAGCGGATAAATTAATAGATTGCCAAGTTTTGTGTTCATCAATCATCTGATTTTAAATTTTATTTAAATTCGATATTCTCTAAGAATATAGCCTCATCAACGCGGTTTCTACCAAAATGGCTTAGTCGCCCGATATCTGCGAAGAAACCGGGTTTCTAGTCAAGGCTGGCGCAAGTCATGTTCTCATTTTCCAGCCGGGCCAAAAACGAGAACACAACAGAAATTCAGCCGATTACAGCCGCTTGTACGCCACCAACTCCAAACCTGAAACCGAAAGTTCCACTTTTTCCCAGTCTTCCTTGTCACCTTCTAACTTTTCAAAAGCTGCTGAGGTAAGCAAAATCTCTCCCCTTTCCGCCAAATCCTCTCCCAGCTTAGATGCCAGATTAAATTCCGATCCGTACATATCCTCTCCTTCCAGCATTAAAACATCGCCACAGCCAATACCAATGCAGAGGTAAATATCCATATCCGGCGGCAGTGTCGTGTTGACAGCCGCCGTTTGTTTCAAAGAGTCGATCGCAGCTTCCACCGCCGATTTTACATCGGGAAACACTGCAAAAATATTGTCTGCTTCCTCCTTTACTACAGTGCCCCTGCATTCTGAAATTATCGGTTTGACAATTCCGTGCATCCGGTGAATCATTGCCAAAAAATGAATAATTCCGTAGCGGACTGTCGTGCGCGAAAATCCCGACATATCCATTACTAAAATTGCGTAATTTTGGCGAAAAGTTTCATTTATTTTCGCATCAATTTCCGCCATTCTTTCGGGATGCTCGTTCCTTTCTTGCAGCAACTTTTCTAAGTTAGCGCGGTTATTTGTTTTCATCTTTGTTTAATTAAATTCCCAATCGCGACACAGTTCTTGAGGGCGCCCAGCAGGATGCACCGCACAATTGATGCCATCCTTACCGTAATAATAATCGCAGACTTTGCAAGGTTTAGTTTGCTCTAATTTTTTCATCAAAATTGCCCGGATTGCCTGGACTCGGTTTCGATACTTGTTTGCATTCGAGTGACTCGGTTCAATTGCCAAAGCTTGCTCGAAAGCTGCTAAGCTGGAATCGTACAATTTAATAATTTGGGAACTGTACTTTGTCCAAGCATCGGCATGGCTTTGATACAGTTCGACTGTACTTAAGTTTAAAATTCCGTATTCTGTCCAAGCGTCGGCTGAAGCTCGATCGAACTTAATATTGGCATTGAGCAAAACTTTTTTGATCGTTGCCAAAAGTTCCCTCGGCTGCCAAGGTTTGCTAACATAAGCCTCGGCGCGATCGCCCTGGAACCTCGCAAATAAAGCTAACTGCTGTCCCTTGCCTGTTAAAAATACCACTGGTATGTTCCGAGTTTCGGGATTAGCTTTAATTAAACGACAAACCCCGTAGCCGTCTAGACGGGGCATTATGACATCTAATAATACTAAATCGGGGCAATTTTTCTCAATTTTATCCAGCGCTTCCACACCGTCCGATGCCTGAATTACATTCAATCCGCTGCATCTCAACTGATGTGAAATGCACTCCCGCTGGCTGCGGGAATCTTCCACCACTAAAACTGTACTCATCACTCCCCACCTGGTTTCTGAGGTAAACTTGTTCGCTGCTTCGAGTAACCCTTGCTGAAATCAGTTTACCCATATTGGAAGAGTTTGTTATCACTGGCAAGCTAAACTTACTAAAATTGCAACAAATCTTAAACTGGGAAGCAAAGGTGATACTTATCAGAAAATGCTTGTTGCTAATACCCGAAAAATTATTAGATATTTGGGCGACAAATATTCGACTTTTAAGCCTTCATAACGCCAAATCTTACTGATGTCGGACGAAAACCTTGTTGAATTGCAACAGATAATCGGTTACTGTATACATTAAAGTTCTTAAAGACGACAAATGAATAGATTACTCCTCACTTTATTGGTAAGCCCCACGCTGTTTGGATCTGTGATGTCTTTGAGCGCGATCGCAAATCCCGCTCAAATTGGTGAAACACCAAGCCAATCGGCTGATTCGCCCCGCTGCGTGCGATCGCCCCACAGTCAGCGTCTGACTTGCGTGCGCCTCCCCGCCAAAGCTGCTGCTAATTCTAAAGTAAAAATCAGTTGGCAGCGGCCTGATGATCAGCAGGTGGCGATGCTGGATTTTTCGGAAGAAGAAAGCGATGCGGCTGTGGCCCTGTTTGGCTGCGACTGTCAGATGTGTATCAACTCGCTGCGACAGTTGCGCGGTTTGCCACCTCTGGATCTAGCTTCTTGAGGGCGATCAGACACCATTGGGAGTCAGTCTCAAAAATCTGGTTTCCGATCGCTGCGGGCTTTGGAATGCCTTTAGCTTTCTCACTTTTAGAGAAATTGTAGCCAATTTGTTCCATAATTTATAGAGTTTTTTTATCTCTCAAAACCGGGCCTCTACTTTTTAGCTAGAACTTGTTTAAGTTGAGCAGTTGCTTGCTCAATTTTTTCGATACTACCTGGGTTGACCAATCCGTAGTAGTCAAAAACGTAAACTCGATTATTTTTTGTGGCCGTTAGTTGATTCCAAAATGAATCAGATTTAAATTGGTCTAAAATTCCTTCTCCCCGATCGACTACAATGATTACTTCGGGATTAGCCTCTAAAACCTTTTCCGCTGAAAGCGTTACGTAGCCTCGCACGGGGCTATCTCCTTGCAATTGGGCTGCGACATTTTTCACGTTAAACTTACCCAGCAAATCTCCAGCCCAACTGCTTTGATTCGGCGATAAAATTGGTTTTCTGCTTACCAAAACTAAAGTGGCGGGGCTTTGATTTGGGATGTCTGCTAAAAATGTTTGGTAGCGTTTTAACAGAGGTTCGGGATTTGTATTGAGGGATTTAGCTAAAGTTGTTGTTAACTCTTCTAGGGATTTCCAGCTATCAACTTGAGTGAGTAAAGTTTTTATTCCTAGCTGCTGCAACTTTTGCATTGTTTGGTCATGAAACCCCGACGCACCTACCACCAAATCCGGTTTCAATGCGATGATTTTTTCCAAATTAGGAGGGGTGCGTTCGGCAGTGACTGCGGTAATTCCTGTAAATTTGGGGTTGCTGCTGACTAATTTGCTGCCGGGAATTCCTACAAGTTTGGTTGAGTCGAGTTGATGGATAATATCGGCGGTTAAAGGTGTTAAAGCTACAACTTTTTGTGCTGATTCGCTGTTAGTTCTTTGCGGTTGATTTGCTGGCGAAATAGCAGGAGTTGATGGCTGAATTTGGGGTGAAGTGGCGGCGGAGCAAGCGGTAAATGCTAAACTCAGCAACAGGATAGCGGTACGAGAAAAAAAAGTTTTGTACATAGTTTATGCTGGATTTACAGCGAGTTTAGACCAGGTTGAGACAGAATTGACGGGAAGTGCGATCGCACTTTAGCGCTTAATGATTTAAATATCAATAGTTTACGGTAGATTTTGTATAAAAAACTGCGCTTATTGCCTGAATTATGATTTTTTAAGTATCTCTTAAGTTTTATTCGATCCTTTGGAACCACTACTAAGCAATAGTTTAAAGCCTGTGCTACTCAGATAGAACAGCGGATTGTGGCAATAAGTTAATAGAAATAATTATGAAGAAATTGATAATTTAGTGCAAGATACAGCTTATACTTATCATAAAAGTATTAAGTGTGAAAAGTGGGAGCGATCGCACAAATCTGCAAGCCGACAGAAGTTTCTAAAATAATAGCTTCGACGCCAAAAATCTGAGCTAAATTATCAGGAGTTAAAACTTCTGCGGGAGTTCCTACACAAAAAAGTTCTCCTTTATCTAACATAGCAATCCGCGAACTGTACCTAGCAGCTAAGTTAATTTCATGCAGCACCGTAATAATCGTCAATTTGTGTTTTAAATTTAGTTTGTTAAGCAAATCTAACAATTGCAACTGATAGCAAATATCTAAATAAGTAGTAGGTTCATCTAATAGCAAAACTTGCGGATTTTGAGCCAAAGCTAAGGCGAGGAAAGCGCGCTGGCGTTCGCCTCCTGAGAGTTGTTCGACGGGGCGATCGCGGAATTCCTCAATCCCAGTTTGACCGATCGCAACTTCCACCTTTTCCGCATCTTCCTTGCTCAATTCCCACTGCCACCAACCCTGATGAGGAGAACGCCCCAAACTAACTAATTGCCTTACCGTCAAACCTTCAGGTACTGTTTGCTGCTGCGGCAAAATCGCTAATTTTTGAGCGACAACAGCCGCAGGTTGAGTATGAATTGCCTTGCCATCAAGCAACACACTTCCTTGCTGCGGAGTTAGGATGCGGCTAACTAACTTCAAGAAAGTAGACTTACCAGAACCGTTGGCACCGATGAGACTCAACCACTCACCAGGTTGTAAAGATAAAGTGATGTTGTGGGCGATCGCAACTTCGCCGTAACCACCAGTTAAATTTTGAATTTCTAAAGACATTATATTTTGGTAATGGGTAATTGGGCATGGGGCATGGGGCATGGGACATGGGACATTGGTTACTAATAACTAATGACTGATGACTAATAACTAATGACTAATGACTACTGACTAGAACGCCGATAAAGTAACCAGACAAACAGCGGAGAACCCAACAAAGCCGTAACCGTACCCACAGGCAATTCTACCGCACCCAAACGAGCCAAAAAATCAGCAAAAGTCAACACCCAAGCACCGCCGATCGCACTCAACGGCAATACAAACCGATAATCATTACCAACCAACAAACGCACCCCGTGAGGCACAACCAATCCCACAAAACCAATCAATCCGCCGATGCTGACAGCACTCGCAGCTAGCAAAGTAGCAACACCACCAATCAATAAGCGCGATCGTACCAGCGAAACCCCCAAACCAACAGCTAAATCGTCGCCCAAAGCCAGCAAATTTATCGATCGACCCAAAAAACATCCTAACAGCAAAGCAGTCAAAATATAAGGTGCAGCCACCTGCAAATCCGACCAACCGCGACCGTTCAAACTACCGATTAACCAATTCAAAGCAGCTTGCAAACGGCTGTCTTCAGCTAACAGCAGCAGTGTAGTTTGTATTGCCCCAAACAGAGAACTTACAGCCACACCAGCTAAAACCAAACGTTCAACAGAAATCCCGGTTTTAGTTTTTCCCAAAAAGTAGACCAGCATCGAAGTGAAAATAGCACCTATCCAAGCAGCCAAAGGCACCCAAGTTTGAAATATTCCCAAAGTCAGCATGGTAATCGCAACCAACCCTGCACCAGCCGAAATTCCTAATACAAAAGGATCGGCTAAACCATTGCGGAGTAACCCTTGCAGCAAAGATCCCGACATTCCTAAAGCCGCACCAACTGTCAGCGCCGCCGCAACTCTGGGCAAACGCAATTCCCACAAAATAGTTTGATTGACAGCATCACCTCGGTGCAGAAATGCTTGCCACAATTGATCTGTACTCATCGGCACCGCACCAAAAGAAAGCGAAAGAACGATGGTTAACAGCAAACCCAATCCTAAGAATGCAATTGCCTGAAAAACTCGATATTCTAGCCAGATTTTTTGCAGATTCACTACATTACACCACAATCTTCATTAACAGCACGAAATACCATATTTCCTGCGTTTTTAACGCTCGAACTCGTTAACTACAATAACAATAACCGATTCACCTGAAGACGGCTGCAGTGGGAGCAGATGAGCAGGCGATCGCACCCGCCGCCAAAATTAAATGTATAATATTAACGAAGTAAACCGCTACGAGTGAATCATGTCCGCAAACACCGCGCTACCCGCAGCCCTAGCTAAAATCGTTCAGCGCTTTCAGCGACATTCCGATCCCAAACAGCGCTACGAACAACTGCTGTGGTATGCCAAGAGACTCCCAGCATTTCCTGAAAGCGATAAACTGCCGGAAAACAAGGTTTCTGGCTGCGCGTCGCAAGTTTATGTTACTGCAAATTTGGCAGAAGGAAAAGTATTGTTTCAAGGCGATTCAGACGCTCAGTTAGTCAAAGGATTAGTTGGCTTACTGGTGGAAGGTTTGAGTGGATTGACGCCTGCTGAAATCGTCAGCGTTACCCCAGATTTTATTCAAGATACGGGATTGAATGTCAGCCTGACACCCTCCCGCGCTAACGGATTTTACAACATCTTTCAAATGATGAGAAACAAAGCCCTTGCTTGCGAAGTGAGCAAGCAAGCCGAAGCAAATTAAAAGAATAAACAGCCATGACTCAAACTACAAATTTAACAAAATCAGGTTCTGGCAACTACCCCGTCGCAGTACAACAATATCTCTGGAATTGGAAAGAAACGCAAATCAAAGTTATTTACGAAACCAGAGGACAGGGAAACCCTGTATTGCTGCTGCCGGCTTTTAGTACGGTTTCCACACGAGAAGAAATGCGTCCTTTGGCAGAATTGTTAGCTTCTAACTTTCAAGTTGTGAGTTTAGATTGGCCGGGTTTCGGCGAATCGGATCGCCCGCGAACCGACTATCAACCGCAATTATATCATCAATTTCTCAAGGATTTTGTTGAGGCAAATTTTAATAGTCCTGTTGCTGTAGTTGCAGCAGGTCACGCTGCGGGTTATGTGATGCAATTAGCGCAATCCCAGCCGAATGTTTGGTCAAAGATTGTATTAGCTGCGCCGACTTGGCGTGGGCCTTTGCCGACGATGAGCAAACAGCAAAGCGGGTGGCATGGAATCGTGAGAGAATTAGTACGATCGCCCTTACTGGGACAATTCCTATACAAACTAAACACTGCGCCGTCATTCCTCAGTCTCATGTACCGTCGCCACGTCTATGTTGATGCAGCTAAAGTCACGCCGGATTTCATCCAAACCAAATGGCAAGTGACGCAAAAAGCGGGCGCGAGATACGGTTCCGCTGCCTTTGTGACTGGTGGTTTAGATCCGGCAAAAGTGCGATCGGAATTTACAGATAAATTTAAACAGTTAGCAGTACCGGTGATGGTTGTAGTTGCTGAAAATGCGCCGCCCAAATCCAAGGCTGAAATGGAAGCATTAACGGAATTACCGGGTGTTGAATCGCGAGTTATTCCCGGTTCTTTGGGTATGCACGAAGAGAATGCAGCAGCTTTAGCAAATGCGATTCAATCTTTTATTTGAGAGGATTAAGAGGGGATGAACCGCAGAGGGCGCAGAGAACGCAGAGGGGAGAAGGGAAGAGGAGAGGAATGCAAGCTGTTTTTTTTACGTTAGTTTGGATGGTTTGCTATTGGTTTTGTCTGCCAGTTTATGCTGTCGGAGATTCGCCGATAATCAATTTGCCAAAGAGTACGATCGAAAGTGCGATCGACTTTCACATTCATTCTTCTCCTGATGTGATTCCCCGCAGATTGGATGATTTTGAGGTAGCGAAATTAGCTGCTAGGGCGAAGATGAAAGCTGTGGTATTGAAAAATCACTTTGCGAGTACAGCAGCGCGGGCAGTTTTGGTTAATAAAATAGTACCAGAAATCGAAGTTTTTGGGGGAGTGGTTCTCAATCATTCGGTAGGTGGCCTTAATCCCGATGCTGTAGAAGCAATGCGCCGAATTGGCGGCAAATACGGTAAAGTAGTGTGGCTACCAACGGTTGATGCTGAGCATCACTTGCAGGTTTTTCACAAGTCGGGAATTGGGATTAAAGTTGCGAAAAATGGCAAGGTTTTACCGGAAACAGCAGCGGTATTGAAGATTGTAGCAAAAGAGAATTTGGTATTGGAAACCGGTCATATTTCATCAGAAGAAGTGATGGCGGTTGTCGGTGCAGCCAACCTGCTCAACATTAAGAACATCCTGATTACCCACGCAATGGCGGATGTACCCGGTTTATCCCTAGAAAATATGCAAACAGCCGCCCAGATGGGAGCTTTTCTAGAACTCGCATTTGTCAACGATTTGATGGGAGAAAATGCCGTTGATGACGGACACAAAAACTGGCATCAAGTTTCTATTAGTAAGATGGCAGCAGCGATTAAACTAATAGGAGCCGAGCATTTTGTTATGAGTACAGATTTGGGAAGAAAACCCGATCCTTTACCTGCGGAAGGTTACAAATTATTTGTGAAAAAATTGATAAATCAAGGCATTTCCCCGCACGAAATTGATTTGATGATGAAACACAATCCAGCTCGATTGTTAGGCATTTAGAATTGGTAATTGGTAATTGGTAATTGGCAATCGGGGATTGGGAACTGCTAATTGGGAATTCTATTCCCTCTTTTCTCTTCCTTCTTCCCTCTGCCTTCTGCCTTCTGCCTTCTTCCTGACATCCGTTACATCCGTTACATCCGTTACATTATCCGTTGCCGAACTTCCTTTTTCTATTCTTGATTGCCTTTGCCCCGCAGGTATCCGTTATCTGCAATGCGCCAAGCACCCCCAGCATTGCCCGTTAAATCGCTATCTTCCACGGTAGCAATGCCATCTCTGTAAATGGCGATCGCCTCACCTTCATTACCATTAATCCGACACCGGCGCACGATCAATTTTCCTCCCAATCCCACACCTATTCCCAAACTGCCGTTGTCAAAAATACTGCAATCTTCCACCGTTGCTTTCCCATGATCCGATATAAAAATTCCGTTCCATACCCCATCATGAATTTGACTGCGGCGGAGGATAGAATTTGCATCGGGGCCGCAAATTCCCACCACAGAATAGTCCGCAGAAGTGATATCGCTGTCTTCTATGATTAACTCGCCTTTGCGAATATCTACAGTGTAATATTTCCCAGTTGCGTTCAGTGTTAAACCGCGCACTAAAGCACTGTCAGTTGCCATTTGAATGCAGTTTGAGTTGATACTTTCAACCACAATGCGATCGACATCTCCGCTGCCGATAATTTCTACCGATTTGTCGATAATTAGACTTTCGCGGTAAACGCCTGGATGCACGTCAATGCGCGTGCCCGGTGCTGCATTTTTCAGCGCTTCGCTAATAGTAGTATAATCGCCTTCACCCTGCTGAGAAACAACAAATCCTTGACTCTTCCCAACTTTGGTATCTGAAGTAGATGCTTTAATTTGCTCTGATTCCGAGTCAAAATGCTCAGATTGTCGATCGCCCGCTTCGGAAAGTTGCGATGTTACCAGCAAGCGTTCTTGATAAACTGTCTCTAGCTGATGTTCTAACTCGGATACTTGAGATTGAAGTTGAGCTTGATTCTGGTTGGCTGTCTCGATTTGACTATGAGTTTCCGAGAGTTGAGAATAAAGGTGCGATCGTTCTCTGTTAGCAGTTTCTAGCTGAGATGCCAATTCAGAGCGAGTTTGGCGAACACTTTCTAACTGGTGTTCTAACTCGGATACTTGAGATTGAAGTTGAGCTTGATTTTGATTAGCTGTTTCGATTTGACTTTGAGTTTCCGAGAGTTGAGAAGTGAGCTGAGATTCCAATTCAGAGCGACTTTGACGCACACTTTCTAACTGACTTTCTAAGTCGGATACTTGAGATTGAAGTTGATTTTGATTCTGATTGGCTGTCTCGATTTCACTTTGCAATTGGGAGATTTGAGAAGTGAGCTGAGATTCCAATGCAGAGCGACTTTGACGCACACTCTCTAACTGATTTTCTAACTCAAAAATTTGAGATTCAAGTTGATTTTGATTCTGATTGGCTGTCTCGGCTTGACTTTGAATTTCCGAGAGTTGAGAAGACAGTTGCGATCGTTCTGTGTTAGCAGTTTCTAGCTGAACTTCTAATTCAGAGCGAGTTTGACGCAGGCTATTTAGCTGATTTTCTAACTCGGATACTTGAGATTGAAGTTGATTTTGATTCTGATTGGCTGTCTCGATTTCACTTTGCAATTGGGAGATTTGAGAATTGAGTTGAGATTCCAATTCAGAGCGATTTTGACGCACACTTTCTAACTGGTGTTCTAACTCGGAGATTTGAGATTGAAGTTGATTTTGGTTCTGATTTGCTGTCTCCGTTTCACTTTGCAATTGGGAGATTTGAGAAGTGAGTTGAGATTCCAATTCAGAGCGATTTTGACGCGCAATTTCTAACTGGTGTTCTAACTCAGAGATTTGAGATTGAAGTTGATTTTGATTCGGGTTGGCTGTTTCGATTTGACTTTGCAATTGGGAGAGTTGAGAATAAAGTTGCGAGCGTTCTGTGTTGGCATTTTCTAGCTGAACTTCTAATTCAGAGCGAGTTTGACGCACACTTTCTAACTGGCGTTCTAACTGGGAGATTTGAGATTGAAGTTGAGTTTGATTCTGATGGGCTGTCTCAATTTGACTTTGGGATTCCGAGAGTTGAGAATAAAGGTGCGATCGTTCTGTGTTAGCAGCTTCTAATTCAGCTTGCAGTTCTGATAACTGAGATTGGAGTTGCGAGCTATCTCCCTCCTTGCGATGTATCTGAGACTCCAATTCTGACAACTCAGACAGCAGTCTCTCTCGCTCTAAAACCACCATTTCGGATTGAAGTTGTAATTCATGAACTTGAGAGTTTAACTGCATTTTCTCCTCATTAGCTGCTTCTAACTGTCTTTGCAGTTCTAATAATTCAAACGGAGGTTGCTTTGCTTGTTCGCGAGCTGTTTGCAATTGAGAGTTGAGTGTTTCGCGTTCTTGCTCTGCACTGTCCAATTGAGCTTGTAGCTCTGACAATTCCGAAGTAAATTGCGATCGCTCTGCTTCGACTAATTGCAGTTGAGTTTGCAAACCCGACAGTTGAGACTGAAGTTGGTGCCGCTCTTCAATGGAGCGATCGAACTTAATTTGAATTTCCGACAACTGGTACTGTACCTGCAATCTGCTTTGGCTAGCCGTTTCCAACTGACTCTCAAATTCCGACAGCAGAGCGTGAAATTGAGAACGTTCTGCATCCACCGCCTCTAACTCTGCTTGCATTTCCAGCAATTGAGCGTTAAGTTGCGATCGCTCCCGATCCGCAACTTCTAACTGATCTTTAAGTTCGGCCACTTCTGCTAACTGCGACTCAGCTTGTTGAGCATTTTCTAGTTGAAACTGCAAATCCGCAATCAAAGCATCAATTTGCGATCGATCCTGGGCAATTCCTGCCAAAAATTCTTCCATTTCCGACACTTGATTGTTTAACAATTCTTGCTCGCGAGTCACAGTTTCCAACCGACTCTGCAACTGCGACAATTCAGAATTTAGCTGATTTTCATTCTGTACTTTTTGTCGCAATTCCGAAGTTCGGGCATCCAACTGAGCAGCCAAATTCGATATAGCCTCCTGCGAACCCTGCATCCGCACCAAATTGCGTGAATTTCGCTTATTCAAAATTAGGTAGCAGACTAATGCCCCGCCTCCAAAGCCTATTAATAAAAGTAATGCTTCCATTTGTTTTATCTAATTAAAATAAATTGACTTGTTTTGATACTGACCAAAAAATGGACATCCACAAATCGCTATCTTATATCGTTTCCGGTTGCATCGGAATAATAAAATCGAGTCAACAGTTAACACTCAACCATTCAGTCTTCTGACTCCGAGCCAACAGTCAACAGCCAACAGTCAACAGCCAACAGTCAACAGCCAACAGTCAACAATCATGAGAAGTGCAACCGGAATTGATATTACTCAAAGCTATCACAACTTGTCAGCCTGTGTTCACTTGGCTCAACAATTTATATTTCTTTACAAATCCCTTTTGTTTAGAGGTAAGGTGCAGCGCACCCTGCAAGTCCGATTAATGAAGCAAATCCACAATATGAGGAATAATTTCGATATGCTGAGTCAACAAATAATCCAACCTATCCGCCAATAAACTAAAAATTAAATCGTTATAACTCATCCCGTATTCCGCCAAACCTAAAGCTACCAAACTCGTCACATTTTCCCCTGGATGTTTCAAATCCGGTTTAGGATTTGCTTCCAAAACATAAAGAGAGCCATCAGCATCACTTCGGACATCAATCCGCACCAAACTGTTCAAACTAAACTCCCAATAAATTTTTCGAGCTAACTCAATTAACTTTTGTTTGAGTTCCGGTTCATCAGCGCCCATCAACCGCCCTCTATCTGCCGTAATCGCCTTTTGATCCATAGAAGTAAAGATACGTTCGTCAGGCTCCAGCACGCGCTCCACAGTCGAAAAAGCAAAGGGTTTTGTATGTTTATCAAATCTGCCTTTAGCATAAGTAACATAGCCACAGACCGCTACACAAAATTCTCGTCCCGGCAAATATTTTTCAATTAAAGCAGTATTGTGAGTGTCTCGGTGAACTTCCGAAACCGCCTGAGACAAACCCTCAACCTTGTCTACAAAATGAACGTGCAGCGAAGCGCGACCGCATACTGGTTTGACAACAAACGGCCCTTGATACTCCCCGAATGCAATGGCAAAACGTTGATGCAAATTAGGCTCCAAAATCCCTTGAGAAGGATGCCAAGTCATAAAGGGAGCGGTTTTAATTCCGACTGATTGCAGTTCTCGTTTAAAAGCGTGTTTGTTATCTAAAGTTGAACTATTTAAAGGATTATGACCGACATAAGGCATTCCCAACATTTCCAACAATGCGGGAGTGTGACAAACAGGATTGTAGCCCTGGACTCCCCCAGTATTCAGCCACACTAAATGGATATTTTTTTGTTTTAGTTGTTCCGCCAAGTTCATGTCGTCAGGCATGACAAAGACTTGCTGAAAGCCAATTTTTGCTAATGCTTTAGCAATCTCGCGGGCGACCACTTCGTAACTCTTCCAAGCGCGGGGATTGTGAGTTTTGTAAATCACAGAACCAGGGCGATCGCAGTTGCCGCCGAACACCACAGCAATTCGCAATTTAGCAAACAGCACCTCCAAATATTGAGGCAGCAAACTAAAGTCATAATGCCAGCGATTCAGGCTAATTGATGTTGGAATCATTTAAGTATTTTTTCCTGTGTGTTTTATTTTTTATCGGCCGAACGGCTAGATTTTGCCAAATATATTCCCGCTAAAACTACCGAGAAAGCAAACCAATTAAACAAGCTCAAACTTTCCGCAAACAGCACCCCAGCAATAATCGCAGTAATCACGGGTTCTAGCAGCAGGAAAAGAGCGACAAATCCCGACGACAAACGACCGAGACTGTGGATGAGCAGTCCCTGGCCGAAAGCTTGACAAATCACCGCCAAACCAATTACAGCCAGCCATCCCTGCCAAGAATAAGGAAAAACTTGATCGCCCGCCAGCAGAACCAGTGGCCAAACCAATATACTACCAATAAAACAGCGCCACATCAATATAGTTGTCGCCGGAAACTTCGTTCGCAAATGTTCTGCAATCAGCAGATTTCCTGCATAAAACATCGCCGATAAAAGAGCAGCAACGTCGCCGACAAGAGTGTCTCCCGCCGTTTGCAAATCGTCGATTCCGATCGCAATTGCACCACACAAAGCCACCGCCAGTCCCACCAAAAACCTGTTATCAAAGCGCCGCCCCAATAGCAGCCATCCCCCCAAAGTAGTAAATAAAGGAGTTAAGTTTCGCAGTACAGTAGAATTAGCGACATTAGTCTGAGTTAGTGACCAGGCCCAGAAACCCAAAGAAGCAGAAGAAACCACGCCTACGGCTGTTAACAGCATCACATCTTGCAGAGTGTAGCTCGATCGCTCTTCTACTTGGGCCCCAGACATTCGGCGGCGCGCAGCATCAGCACCATTCCACACTCCAAATACTACAGTTGCTATCCACAAACGGTTAAAAACAGTAGCATTCGGGCTGATTTCCCGTTCGCTAAACTTAATAAAAATCGCAGCCAGCGACACCGCTAGCAGCGCCGCAGACAGCGATACGATCGCCCAAAATTTGCCTTGACTGTCAGCTAATTCACCGTTATTTAAACCGTCTTGCTTTCCCGAAACAATAGTTTTGTCTTCAGTTGTCAAGGCAGAGTTTAACTCGGTTTTTTCCAAAATATTGCGCTGAAGTTCAATATTTGGCTCTGGCAATCCCAGTTTTTTTGACATTATTAAAAGTTCCAATGAAGGCAGAATGCAGTTGTGTAGGGTGCGTGACAAAAGAAAATTTGGGCGACGAATGGAGTGACTCAAAAGTCACGCACTCTACTTACTATGGCTGCACCAACTATTTTTTATAGTTAACAGCAGCTTAGGCTGAAGGTTTAACAGAAAGCCTCGTCAAAGCCTCCTTTATCGCCGGTGGCAATTGCCGGATAATCTTGTTCTTGTCACGATCGACACCAACCAAAGTTACCTGTGCTGTCACATATAACTCCTGAGTATCAGCCGATCGAATTTCGTAATCCCAAAGCAGCCGCACACCCTCGGTAGCAGCGATCCGCGTTCTGACTGCCACAGATTGACCCATTTGTACAGCCCGGTGGTAGCGCAGCGAAAGTTCCACCACGGGCAATTCCAAACCCTGCGCCACCCAGTCTGCATACTCGATGCCAAGAGAGCGCAAACTTTCTACCCTAGCCTCCTCCATCCAAGCAATATAAGTCCCGTGCCAAACCACACCGCTGTAGTCAGTATGATGAGGGTACACTCGCACCAAATATTCAAACCAGCCCTCAGAGTCCATCCCGGGCCGATTTTGAATAGCACCAGCCGGTGCGAGTTCTGGTTGAGTTCGATCGTTCTCTAACACTTTACAAATCGTTCCAAAACGCTACATTTCTACAAATCATAAGACAAACTTCAGGTCTATGCTTAACATTAACGAACTAGAGTACCAACGGCCTAGTTTAACGTCGCACAAGAAAACTCAACTGTTTTTACCGCCAAAACCATGATAGAAAAAATTTTAGTAGCCGTCGCCGGTCGCGGCTTGTGCGAAGAGATGTTTAATATGTTGATGGACATCCCTTCCTTGCAACAAACCTCTGTCACCGTCTTGCACGTCGTGCCGCCGCAAGTAACCTCTGATGGCATGGCCGAGAAGTTGGAAGAAGGAGGAAAGATCTTAGCACAAGCAGTCCAGTCTTTGAAAATAGATCCCAGCAAAGTCAACCCCCGGCTCAAACAGGGAGACCCGAAAACCACAGTTTGCCAAGTCGCAGAAGAAGAACAATCCGACTTAGTAATTATGGGTTCTCGGGGACTCGGACGGCTGCAATCGATTTTGGAAAACTCTGTCAGCCAGTACGTTTTCCAGCTAACATCCCGACCGATGTTGTTAGTAAAAGACGACATCTACGTCAAAAAAATCAAGCGCGTCATGGTGGCAGTAGACAAATCAGAAGCTGCCAAACAGTCATTAGAGCTTGCGCTATCTTTGGTTAAAGAAGTCAGCGGGGGAGAGATAATTTTAGTACACGTCACCAAAGATTTGACGGGAAAAGCCAGCGAAGATTTAACAGCAAGTGCTGAAAAAGACCCCGTATTAGCTCCGGCAGTAGCACTAGCGAAACAAATGGGAGTTAGCTACCGCTGCGTGAGTGCTACAGGCAAGCCAGGGGAAGAAATTTGTCGGATTGCAGACGACTTGAATGCCGACTTGTTGGTAATCGGTTCCCCGGATCGGCGACCCAATGTTGCCAAAAACTTTGTGGATATCGATCGACTCCTAGGAAATTCGCTATCAGACTACGTGCGAGTTTACGCCAACTGTCCCGTCTTGCTAGCCCGCACAGTCGGCTAGAATCTCATAAAAATTAATACGGGATGCGGGAAACTCAGTGGCTTCAGCCCTGAGAGGGAAGCGGCACGGGGGAATTCAGTCCCCGTGTCTTTCTTTGTTGCTATTTCTATTGAAATATTGTACTCTGATCGAGAAGTGAGTAAGAACAACCATCTACGTGTTGAGACATCCTAGTACGGAGAAATTCCCGCCCCTGGAAACAACGATCAAGTGCAAATTTGATGAAAGTATGACAGTAAAGGGCAAGTAATAGCAGGTTGTTGAGCGTACCGCATTTTGGCTTAGCGATGGACTCGGAAAGCTTTAAAAAAATAAAAGTAGCTAGAAACCTAAATTTAATGTGGGTGACTAGGTAGACGGCGTTTGACGGTCGTAGCGAGAGTAAGACTTAAAGCTTCCTCTGTCAGCAGAATCTCAGTGGCTTCAGCCCTGAGAGTGTCAACGTTAAGAGTTAGCAGCTAACACTCAACAGTTAATAAAAAAAGCGCCTCAGCAAAAAGCTGTTGGCGCTTTTTTTTTGCAAGCAGCTTGCGCCTGACAGAAATAGCAGCAGTTGCTAATCTTTTCTACCTTGACGGCTAGCTGTTTGAATGTACAGAATGATTAGAAAAACACTGGGAACCAATACAAACAGAATGGTTGCCACAAACCCTAAATCGTTAACTTCCATGAAGACGCTCGCCTCTATCGGAAAATAGAAAAACACACACAACTAGGATATCACTCAAAGGCAAAAGGCAAACTCGAAGACAGAAGAAGAGCTGACGGACAAGCATCTAAACCCGCTTTCTGCCTGGATGCCTCGCGGCCGAATCTCTTATTTGTCCTAGAAACCAAGTTTCTTTTCCTAGGTCGGCAAAAGGCGTGATTATACAGTGAAATAGGAAAAAAACACAATTATTGCATTCTTCATTTTTCTTTCTTTCTGCATTAGAGCATCTCTAGCCTTCTGCCTTCTGAAAGTTACGGTTTAGTCTTCACGCTCACCTGGCCATTGACCATAGCTTGACAAGCCAACCGATAGTTTTCGGGCTTTTTCTTGAGCTTGCGGTTCTCAAAGTCAGTGCGGGGCGACAGATTTTCACTGCCCTCGACAATTTCCACAATGCAGGTGCCACATTGACCAATGCCCCCGCAATTCATGAGCTTTCCCGAAAACGTGTACAAATCGATGCGGTTTTCTAGAGCTTTGAGTCTCAAATTGGCTCCGTCTGCTGCGATGACTTCCTGATTTTCCTTCACAAACTTGATATTGGCCATTGCCGATTCCCTAACGCAGTTGACATGGAACTCTATTACAAAATATTAACGAATGTGTCAGACGTTTAATACAGGATGTCCAATTTTTCTGGTAATTAAAGCTCGCCCCAACTCAATGTCAAGGAGCATCCGAGAGGTTATTAGTCGGAAGATTGCTCACAGCCCGCTGAAGAGACGAAAGCCCCAGGTTGTACGTGACAATTGCCGACAATCGGTTTCTCTCAGCCCTAGTCAAATCAGTTTCCGCCTGAATCACATCCGTCTGAGTACCCACACCAGCTTGAAACCGCAGTCTCGCCAGACGCAGAGCTTCCCTCGACTGCAAAACCCCCGCCTCCGAAGTTTCGATATTCTCAAAACTCGACTCTAAGCCAAAATAAGCTTGTTCTACTTCCCGGCGCACCTGATTGCGGAGTTGGTCGAATCGACTTTCGGCGATCGTAATATCAGCCTCCCGCTGTTTTACCCTGGCGTTCGCCGCGCCCCCGTCGAAGATACTCCAAGTCAGACTCGCCCGGATCGAATAACCATCGGCCCACCCACGAGGAATAAACGGAGCGGGGTCGTCAGGGTCTTGTCCCTGCACGTTGTAACTACCTCCAACACTAAGTTGAGGCAAACGCCCCGCCTGAATCGATCGCCTCTGCTGCTTGCTGATATCCCTCTGCACCAACTGCTGTTCCAACTCGGGGCGATTCCTAAAAGCCTGCACGATACTCTCTTCCAAAGACAGCCTCCAAGAGCCCGCTTGCTCTACCGGATCAGCCGCTGTCAAGTTCGCCGACTGGCTGACATTCAAAATCTCAGCCAGACGCCGCTGGGCAACTCGCTGATCGCGACGGGCAACTGACAGTTGTTGCACTTCGTTAGCCAAATTTGCCTGAGCCTGCAACACAGCAAATCTGGTTCCCACCCCTGCCCGTTCCAAAGCTTCGGCATCCCGCAAACTTTGCTCGGCATTTCTGACCGAAGCTTGGCGGATGGCAACTTGTCCGTCCGCGTTTTGCAAAGTGTAGTAAGCCTCAGCAGTATCGAAGCGGAGTTGCTCGGCTTGGCGTTCCACATCCAGTTCCCGAAGGCGCAACTGTTCCTCTGCCGCGCGGATGTTAGCCCGCCGCCTTCCGAACAAATCGACATCATAGCTCAACTGCAAAGCGCTGTTGAGACTGTTGCTGCCTAAATTTGGGGGGGCTTGGGGGGCGGGCTGCCCGGTTTGGTTTGCCACAGAGTTGAGGCGACGCTGCTGAGCCCGGACTTGGAGTTCTCCGCCGGCACTCACAGAACGGCTGGCGTCCATTTGAAAATTCAGGTCTGGATAAAGAGCAGCTTGCTGTTCGCGCAAAGCTGCTCTGCTTTGTTCCACTTGCTGTCCGGCGATTTGCAAAACTTGGCTGTTGCGGCGGGCGAGGTCGATCGCCTGCTGCAAGGTAATTGACTCTGTTTGCTCGATCCTGACATCCTCCGGGTTTGTCGGAAACTGCAGGGGATTCGGGTTGGGTTCCAGGGAAGCCGGAGGCTTGGTGTCTAAAATGCCCCTCGGAGGGAGAGGGGGGAAACTTTCGTTCGGAGTGCCCCGGAGAATTGGTACCGGGGAACTGGGCACAGGAACATTGTTGGGAGGGTTCGGGGAAGGCTGCTGAGTCTGTGTCGGTTCCAACCCTCTTAGAGGCGTCGAACCGGCCTGAGACAGAGTTGATGGGGAAGCCGGAGCAGCCTGTTGAGGCTTTGATGCTTGCTCGGGACTGGTTTGAGGGTTAAGGGCGATCGACTGTTCGGCCTGTGATGCTGATTCTGCCGCTGTGTTCGAGGTCGATCGAACATTCGGCCCTAATTCGACGAGCTGATTGCTAGGGGCCAAGCTGTCCTGAGACTGAGCCGGAGGCTGTGCTGAAGCACTCTGTGCGGCGTTGCCCAAAGTAATTGCAGCGCCCACTCCGACTCCGATGATTTGACGAAAAACACGCATAATTTTTTAATTAGTCTGCAATCCTAGAGACAATTTTAGAGCAAGAGTTGGCTTCAAGTTTCTAGTTTGTAGCCTAAACTCGCCAGTTACAAGTCAGAATTACCCTACTCATCTTAACTTTTGAATGTTCGATTCAAAATTTACAATTCAACCTCAGCAGTTGCCAGACCGATCGCCGCCGAGATTAGTTCCTCTACTCCGCTCACCGGCAAAATCCGGGTTTTCAGCGAGCTGGCAAGCTGTTCGAGGGTCATGTCGTCTAGAAAACGCGGTTCCCCCTGTTTTAGCATCACCGACGGCAGCAGGATGCCATCTCCCAAGTCTCGCCCCTGCAAAGCTTCGAGCAAATCTTGCCCCGTGAGCAAACCTGTGACAGTGATAGTTTGTCCCCAGTAGTGGCTGCACAGTGCTGCCATGTTGACGGACAAGCCGGGAATTTGGTTTAGTTGTTGTACGATCGGCTCAAAAGCTTTTTCTACAGCATTCCCCACCACCCAAACTAACTTGCGCGGGGGTTCGACTTGCATCGGTTGCAGCTTCTCAAAAGCCGTTTCAAACTGCTGGATAAACTGCCGAATCGAACCCACACCATTACCAATTTGGGGATAATCTTCGTAATCAGCAGCCGACGGCAAATCTAAACCCGCTATTAAAAACCACTCGTCAGCCAGCCAAATACAGCGCGATTTTGCATTCTGCTTTTTCGCCTTTTGACCACCTTTTCTTTTACTTAAAAGCACTTGAATTTTCTGCACTTGCTCAATTACTTCTCGCGCTTTTTCCGCAGTTACTGCGCTCAGTTCATCTTCTGCGGGGCGAAAGCGAGTTAAACCCACCGGCACTACAGCCACCGATGCTACAGCGGGAATATTTCCGGTATGGAATTTTGCCAAATCTAACAAAGTGCGTTCTAAATGTTCGCCGTCATTAATACCGGGACAAACAACTACTTGAGCGTGAATTTGCAAGCGGCGTTCTTGAAACCATTTGATTTGTTCGAGAATCTGGCCAGCGCGGAGATTTTTTAACAGCCTAATTCGTACTTCCGGTTCGGTAGCGTGCACGGAAACATAGAGAGGAGAAAGCCGCATTTGCTCGATTCTCTCCCACTCTTTTTGAGTCAGATTGGTCAGAGTGAGATAGCTACCATAAAGAAAACTAAGTCGGTAGTCATCATCTTTGAGATACAAAGTTTCTCGCTTTCCCGGTGGTTGTTGGTCGATAAAGCAAAAAGGGCAGCGGTTGTTGCACTGAATTAGTCCATCGAAGAGAGCAGTTTCAAATTCCACTCCCAAGTCTTCGTCGTACTCTTTTTCGATTTCTAACTTGTGAGTTTTGCCTTTACTGTCTAATACTTCTAGTTCGAGAAATTCATCGGAACACAGGAATTGATAGTCGATCAAGTCACGGGGTTTTTGACCGTTGACGGCGACGATTGAGTCTCCGGGTTCAAATCCGATTTCGGCGCCGATGCTGTCGGGGATAACTTTGGTGATTAGGGCTGGTCGGGTTGATAATTCGCTCATATTTATTAGTGATTCCCAATTAGTTATTTGTTATTAGTGGGACTCTGTTACACTTGTTTTGAATTGATAAAACTTAGGCTATTTTATCGCCAACGATGACAGCGATTGGAACCGCATAATGAATTTTCTCGCCTCGAAAATGCGCGCCAATTCCGAGACTATCAACACCAATATCCTCTCTAAAAATTTCTCTGATTTTCTGGTCATCGCCGGGGTTGGGAAAAGAAGCAGCTAACTGTTGTTCTAGTCCAAGTTCTACCTTGTAAAAAGCCAATTTAACATTTTGAAGATTGGCATCTGCGACTAATTTTGGAAACTCTTCCAGAGTCAAGGCGCGAGTATGAGAGGGATCGCGCAACTTCTCAATCCGGTCATAAGCATTCACTTTATCCGGTGGCAAAGCAACATCAGCAATCAGGATTCGACCACCTGGACGACATACGCGAACCATCTCTGATAGAACAACATCTGGCTGCAAAAAATGATGGAAAGCGTAACGACTCAGAACAATAGAAAAAGTAGCATCGGGAAATGGTAGTGTTTCAATATCTCCTTGTTGCCAGGACAGATTAATCAAGTTTTTCTGTTGCGCCAGAATCTGGGCTTGTTCGAGCATCGCTGGTGTGATATCAATGCCAGTAACGTGACTGGCAACTTCCGCAAAAGCACAACTAACAATACCTGAACCGCAAGCAACATCTAAAACTGTGTCTTTGTCAGATACACTCGCCATTTCTCTCAGCAGGTACAGAGACTCTTGATTGGTGTGAGCGTACAATTTAGAGAAGGGGATTGCCTGACGAGTGAACTGGTCGATGATGGATTCCTGATGTGCGGTCATAGTTTAGGATGTGGCTAGCGGAGAATGTTTACAGTTTAACTTGTCTAGGCTGAATTTGGCGATCGGGCAATTTGCCCTTTGTTTTCACCAGGGACTCATTTCTTCTGGCACCTTTTTAATGGTGTTTTGCTGTACCTGTCAGCAAGAAGCCTGCTCTTAAATTGGTCAGAGCAAGTAAAAAATTAAAACTCAAAGTAATATATCGCGCATACTCCCTCTCAGGTTCCTACGATCGCATACCACAAACTCAGCATCAGGCACAAACTCGCTAAATGTTGCGGAATCAAAGATTTAATTGAGCGCTTGGCAATTTTTTGAGTCACAAATATTGTAACTAATAATGATACAATCAAAGTTAAACCTTGCAAGAAACTAATCACCGCTGGATCGCCAATAAAACTCGGTAAATCGTCTCTCATTTGTCCGAAAGTGGCAAAAGTTACGGGAATCAATCGGCCGCCTTCCTGCAATCCCAATCGCCAATAGTGAGCCAAACTACCGCCCCAGACTAAGGGTAAATAACCGTAGGCGAGAGATACAAATGAGAGGGGTTTGTAGGTTGTAAATGGCATGGTTTCTGCTTGTCCCAATCGATAAATTGCCTGCATGATTGCGTAGGCAATTAGGGGAATGATCGGCGGGATAATTAACACTGCGATCGACAGTCCTAAATGAGGTAAAAATTGCTCTAAATTGATGCCCAGCCCCAACCAACTATTTATCTCCGGCAAGCGATGGAGATAGATACCGCCTAATAATAGAAATAACAGGGCAACTTCATAACTGTGAGGAACGTGGGTAGTCCATAATTCGATGCCGGGAGGGCGCAGATTTAATTCTACCGATCGATGCGGACAAGCTTTTAAGCAAGTCATGCACAACACGCAATCTTTATTATCGGTTAATTGGGCGGGATGGGAATAAATCGGACAGCCATTAGTAGTTAATCCTTCCCCCAAGCCGGGGCCGCCTTTGTAACATTGGTAGGTGCTGCATTCCGCCCCGCAGGTTCCTTGTTGGGCGCGAAGTTCGATAATTGAGAGTTTAGCAAATAATCCATTCATTCCCCCGATCGGGCATAAATAACGACACCAAAATCGCCTCTCGAAGATTAGGGAAAAAACTACCGCTCCGGCGGTGATGAGCAACAACAAACAACTGGATAAATAGGCGGTATTTTCTAAATTCCACAACTCTTCCCACAGAAATATCAGAGTAAATAGTCCAAATAGAAGCCAGCCACCCCATTTTTCGGCTTGTTGGCGCGGCCATTTATTGAGAGTTCGAGGGAAAATTTTTAGCGATAATTTTTGGACGATTTCCCCATAAATCATAAAAGGGCAAAAAGCACACCACAATCGCCCGATGATGGGGAATAATAATAAAATTAACGGCCACCACCACGCCCAAAAGATATTTAGGGCAAAATTATGTTGTCGATCTTGGGGAGCAACAAACAGGATAATTACCACCAATGCAAACACCCAGGTGGTAAACCAATAATTCACGCGATCGGGATACCAATCGCTCCGTAAAAATTGCCGAAATTTTGGATAAATATTTAATAAATTCAGGCGAAACTTTTGTTTCTTCGCTGCCTGTGCCCAAAACACTTCTTCCGTTAATACCTGACTCCCCTGTGCTTGAACTAAGGCGCGATCGACCATTCCCTGCAATTCCTGCAAGTTCCCTGGAAAATCGTAGGCTTGTAAGCGGCGAATTGCTTCCGGTGTAACTTGGGGCTTGACTAATTTCTTTTGGCGACCAATGATATTGAGATAATAGTTGACTTGTGCCTCTAAATCTGCTTTTCGCACCCGCAAGGATGGGACTTTAATCTTGTGTTGTGTCAGCTTATCTAGCTTGGGCTGCACAATTTCTGAGATTAAAATTATCCGGGCCTTACTAGAACGCGGTGGTCGCGGTATTTGTCCTTCCTTGACAACGGGCGTATAGGTTCCCTCGGTTAATAATTGCTGAATTTGGGGGCATAATTGAGCGGGTAATTCTTGCACGTCATTTAAAATTAACGTCCCTTCTCCCAACCATTCCAACAGCCCCGGTTTGCCGCCCAACCGCCCGAATAATTCCGCTCCATTGCTCTGAAGTAAAGCAGTTTTAATCTGAATAATTGGCTCGTTGCGACGCTGGGAACCGAAATGAATTAAAGCAGCTAAATTATCTTTTTCTAAACCAGGTTCGCCAGAGATTAATACCGATCGGCTGTCACTCGATGCCATGCGAATTTGTTGGCGCAATTTCACTGCATAACGACTATTGCCAATGACTCCTCGTTTTGCCCTGGGTACTAGATAGCTGCGGAGGGCATTTTGACGCTCGCGTTCGTAGGCAATTTCTGCTTCTAACTGCTCTAATTTCGCTGCCAAGCGTTGAGCGTAGGCTTCGGTAATGCGTGGATATCTTTTTAGCAAATTGCGCCAGCGATCGGCACTAATTACCCAAAATTGACATTCTGTCCGAGTTATAATTCGACTATCGGCAGGTTGCGATCGCTGGAGGGCTGATAAATTCACGATCGCCCCCGGCAACAAACTACTCGCCCACATTAATCCCGGTTGTTTGCTGCGGTAGCGATCGGCTTGTCCCCGTTCTAAAATATAGAGATTAGTGACAGGCGTATCTTCAATTACCACTCGAAATCCGGGGGGAAAAGTTGCCATTTCCATTTCACGCGCGATCGCCTGTAAAATCTCGCGGGATAATATGCCTAATTCGGTGGTCGATTCGAGCCAGTTAACTAATGTTTCGGTAGACATCGCTTAGCGTCGGCGAAAGCCGAATCGTGGTAGTTGGTGTAGAATCTATTATATGCAAAAACTCGATAACCATTCCTCAGCCATTTGGGGAGATAGCAAATGTACCACAGATTTACAGATGATCAAACCATTTACCTTTAATTGCAGTTTTACCTACAGACACTACCTAAGAGGCAACTTTTTCCTTCATCTTAATCTCAGCAATAGCCACTAGGAAACCTGGATACTCACTAGGTATCAAAGCAATTTCTTCAGCAATTTCATCGGGAATATTTTTGCTGTTGATTTCTCTAGTAAAGCGATGAAAACTGTAAGGTTCAAATACTACCCCTTTGGCATAACTCCCTTGAATAACATTACGAACTTCTCCCCACATTGAATAGTCATTTCCTAAAAGCTCTAACGATAATTTATGGCAAAATTTAATAATTGAAATGTCTGATCCATTATAGTTTTTTAAGTATCTTGAATTGCGAATCAGTTCAGTATATCTGATGTGATAAACACTTTTGCTACTTCGTTCCCGATCTATATATTCGCGATATCATTGGAGTCAAATATTTGTGACACAACCAAAGCACGCGGTAACTAATCATCTAACCCTTGAATATTGGACTATTGTCTGGCCAGCCTTCGGGCGGATTAAAGTAACCCGAGATCATTCGTTTAGTCATCAACCAGGAATGCACGTATAGCGGTAGATCGACATAAACCAGAGTATCCGCCTCATCAAGTCGCAGCCAGACGGTTTCCATGCAACCAAACCCGTCAATAATCCATCTGTCAGTCTGCAAAATTTCCTGATGGGCGTGCTTGTATTCTTCCTGTGACACCTCAACGCCGCCCGATCAATATTTAATCTTGTCCAAGACGTAAAGCGGCAACCCAGTGATGTCCGATAATCTCTTGCTGAGAGTTGATTTACCGCCTCCAGCGTGGCCCAATACTGCTACTTTTGTAAAGTTTTTCCACGTCAATGATAGTTTTAGAGTTTAAGGCTAAGGCAAAAACAACTCAATACGCTGCTGCAGACGAAGCGATTAAAACCGCTCAGTTTGTCCGCCACAAATGTGTCCGTTTTTGGATGGGCAACCGAGGTGTGGAACAAAAAGATATGTATCGTCACAATACAGCATTGAGAGCCGAATATCCCTTTGTCAAAGCCTTAAACTCTCATGCTTGTCAAGTTGCAGCTCTTACGGCATATATAGGGCAAAAAAGTGTGAGTAAGGTGCTAGGGCGAGCGATTGCTTTATTACCCATTACCGAACATACCTCACTGCCCTTGAGAAGGGCTATAATTAGGTTCAAGTTAGTCGTGTTTTAGATATTTCTCAGCCCCCCACCTGCGAGCGCCGTTAAAATGGCTACGCCAAAAGCTAGCCGATATAACACAAATATCCACGTCTTTTGAGTTTGCAGGAACTTCATTAGCCACGCGATAGACAAATAAGAAAACACAAATGCCGAAATCGTTCCCACTATCAAAGCTGCAACTCCAGCATCGCCGATTCCTTGTCCCAAATCACCCTTTAATTCCACTAATCCAGCCAGAGTAATTGCCGGAATTCCCATTAAAAAAGAAAACCGCGCGGCGGCAGGCCTTTCCAATCCCATGAACAATCCTGCTGTTAGAGTGGAACCCGATCGCGAACACCCCGGAATCAATGCAATTGCTTGAGCTAATCCCATAAAAATTCCGTCTAAGACAGTTAACTTTTCATAAGTGCGATTGCGCTTGCCAGTTTTTTCTGCTGTTGCTAACAGTAGCGACATGACGATCGAAGCAATGGCGATGCTGGCCAAACTCCTGAGTGGCGAGTTGTCAAAATCTGGAACCAATGCCTTGATTAGCAGCCCAAAAAAGACTATAGGTATTGTTCCCAAAACCAGTGCTACCGCCATTTGAAACTCTTGCGATTTGTAGTCGCGCCGCACCACGGATTCAACTGCACCAACAGTTATATTTGTCAAGTCTTTCCAGAAATACCAAAGCACTGCAATAATGCTGCCCAACTGAATAACAGCAGTATAAGCAACCCCCGGATCGCCCCATCCCAGGGCGATCGGCACTACCTTCAAATGAGCGCTGCTGCTGATGGGCAAAAACTCTGTTAATCCTTGTACAATCCCTAAAACAAGGGCCTGCACCAGATTAATTTGAGCAGACCCGGAAACATCAGCAGCGGGCGTTTGGGCGAGGAGTGCGTTAAGCAAAACTATCATTAGTTGTAAATTCCCAGTTGTCAGTTTCTAGTAATCAGTTGAATTTAATATCTTGCACCCTTCTGGCAAGCTAGAAGCTCACCCCACCACAAATAAATTTTATTGTGGCGCGGACAGTTCCAGTCCGCCGCTGAAAAGCCGAACGCAAATAGTGATCTTCTGCCTGTAGAATCGCCTTGTCGATCGCCACTATCAGCAATTTATGATCATCGAGCCGAAACTACTTTAACCTACTCAAGAACATTTGCCTACATTTTGCTGATAAACTTAGGAAAGTTTTTGCATCTGATTTCGCTTTCCTTACAGCAACTGCCAACAACCTATGATATTTCCTGAGAACAAAAATTCACTTGTTACTGCTGCTTCAGGCATCCGCTGGCTGAGGCGAATCTTGTCAGCCAGTCTTGCAACAGTGGCGATCGCACTTAGCTTAATACTGCTAAGCGGAACGGCCCCAGCCTTGGCAACTCTTACGGACGATCGCTTTGACGGTACAATATTTGCCCTCTACGCCGGCAACGGTTCCCTAGTTCCTCCTAAAGTCAAGATTGCAGATTCTTTCAAACGTCATAAACCCGTACTGTTAGTTTTTTACACTGATGACAGCAGCGACTCCAAGCAATACGCGATCGTCGTCTCTCAACTCCAGGAATTTTACGGTCGCGAAGCCGATTTTATGCCCATAACAATTGACTCTTTGCCTCCGCAACCGTCACCAGAAATCACCGAACCAAGCCATTATTACGAAGGTTTCGTACCTCAAACTGTCATCCTCGACCAATCGGGAAAAGTAGTGTTTAATGAGAAAGGACAAATACCATTTGAACAGGTAGATGATGCTTTTCGGAAAGTATTTGACTTGCTGCCCAGAGAAAAATCAATCCCGCTCAAACGCCGTGTCGTGAACGAACTTAACGTCGAATTGTCGAAGTAATAGGTAATGGCTAATTGCTAGTCGCTATAGCAATTTTCAATGATTCCTTAACGAGAGTTTTTTTGTTTTATATTGGGTAAGGTGCGCTAGGCGCACCCTACATTTCGGGTGAGACAGTCAACAGTCAAAAGTCAACCATTATTCTCCCTCAGTAATTCTTTACAAACACCATATCGGGTCTCAGGGCAAAATGGACGTGAACTATTTAAACTTTAAACAATGAGTAGAACCTTAATTCCTGTGATTCTGGCCGGCGGTAAAGGTGAACGTTTCTGGCCACTGAGTCGCAAACAGCGCCCCAAGCAGTTTTTGAGTCTCGACGGTAGCGGCAAGAGTTTGCTGCAAGCTACAGCAGAAAGACTATTAACATTAGGTAACGGCTGGGACGATTTGTGGGTGGTAACGTCGGAAATGTTGGCTGCGGGGGTTCGCGAACAGTTGCCGCTGTTACCTCCTGAGAATTTGCTGGCGGAACCGGAGGGCCGGGATACTGCGCCGGCGGTGGCATGGACTGCTATAGAAACTGCGAAGCGTTACGGTGAGGATGCGGTGGTGGGTTTTTTCCCGGCGGATCACTGGATTGGGGAACCACAGGAGTTTATCAAGACTTTGGAGGCGGCGGCGGAGTTGGCGAACAATCAGGATGCGATCGCCACTTTGGGAGTAAAACCGAGTTATGCTTCCACCGGCTACGGCTACATCGAACAAGGCGAGGAAATTGGCAGTTTTGGGGGTTTTCCGGCCTATCGAGTGGCGCGGTTTACCGAAAAGCCCGATCGCACAACTGCTGAAGAATTTGTAGCCAGCGGCAAGTTTAGTTGGAACGGCGGAATTTTTGTATTTCGAGTCGGAACTGTCTTGACAGAATTGCGAAATCATGTACCGGAAATGATGGCAGCTTTGGAAGCAAAAGGCGCCCAGGCGTACTCGGAATTACCCAAAATTAGCATCGATTACGCGCTGATGGAGAAGACGCAAAAGGCTTGTGTTCTGCCCGTAGGCTTTAGCTGGGACGATTTGGGAGATTGGAATGCGATCGGTCGTTTGCTGCAAGGAGATAAGCCGAATGTGGAGTTAGCAAAACACGTCGGAATTGATACGAAAGGTGGCATTTTCTATGCAGCCGATGAGAATGAGGTGATTGTCACCATTGGTTTAGAAGATGTCGTAGTTGTCAGAGATGGCAATGTAACTTTGATTGTGAAAAAGGATAGGACGCAAGAGATAAAACAGGTAATTAAAGTGTTGGGAGAAGATGAGAAATTGAAAGATTTGCTGTGAGAGTGAAATGAGGCAGCACGACACGGATTCTGAAGGCGGATACACCAACTATTCATCACTGTTTATCCAGGCATTCGTTTTTGAATCTGTGTTGGGCATTAATATTTACTTATTTACATAATTTCTTCTAAATTCAACACAAAACCAGGCAGTACATCTTCACCTGATAGAGTGGCAGGATTTTCGAGAATTTCAACATCTTGACCGGGGCGATAAATTTCTACCCGCCGATTTTGCCTGTCAATTAACCAACCCAATTTAGCACCGTTCTCTATATATTCTTGCATTTTCTCTTGAAGTTTCTTCAAGGAATCAGTCCGAGAACGCAACTCAACAACAAAATCAGGACACAAAGGAGCAAAACTGTCTTTTTGTTCCGGTGTTAAAGCATCCCAGCGTTCTTTTTTGACCCAAGAAGCATCAGGAGAGCGATCGGCACCATTGGGGAGTGTAAAGCCTCCAGAAGAGTCGAAGGCAACTCCTAGATTATTTTGGCGGCTCCAGGCTCGAAGTTGATACGATAGATCCATATTGCGCTTGCTAGTTTCACTGCCTGTCGGTGGCATAATAATTAATTCCCCGGATGCTGTACGTTCAAATTGATAATCGCGGTTGTTCTGACAAAGCTGAAAAAATTGCTCGTCAGTTAAGTTGATGGATAATTCGATCGAGTTGGTAGGAAATTGGATGGCAATCATGTCTTTTATACGGTTTTAAACACATTTAGACTCGGGTTATTTGATCACTTACTCATTCCAGTATTTAACACAATTTTTCAATTAAATAAATTTAATTATAAAAATATTATGTCTGCTTTAAATGTAAATTACTATGAGAAGTAATGCCAAAGCCAAAGACCGATCGCCCCCACACCCCAAAGCTCTCACGCGCATTCCCACTATTTCGCCCAAGTTATTCCCCAAGACACTGGTCAGCCCGGTCAACAGCGCTATCCTAGTAGTTATATAGCCCTTAAACCGATCGACCCGGAGGCCCCTTGTTTAGCCTAGTTCAAAACAATTCTCGCAAAGGAGAAATTCTAGAGGTCGTCTTCCGCAACGGTTGGGACTACATGAAAAGCCTCCTAACCGGCCGCAAAACCGACGCACCCAGTCTCCCAACTCCAGCAGTGCTCCGCAACATCCTCGTCGAATTAGGCCCAGTATTTGTCAAATTGGGTCAATTGCTGAGCACCCGTCCTGACCTTTTACCCGCCAGCTATATCGAAACTCTCTCCACGCTACAAGCGGAAGTGCCGCCCGTACCGTGGTCGCAAGTAGAAGCAATCGTCCGCCTGGAACTCACACAATCTCTCGAAAATACCTTCGCCAAATTTAACACCGAAGCCATCGCCGCAGGTTCCATTGCCCAAACCCACAAAGCTACTTTAAAAGACGGTCGCGAAGTCGCCCTCAAAGTTCAGCGCCCCGGTATTGATATTGTCATCGAACAAGATATCGCCGTGCTCCGAGGTTTGGCAGAACTTGTCATGCTCACAGACTTCGGTCAACAATACGATATTGTCGCCCTAGCTGAAGAATTTGCGATCGCCCTGCGTGCAGAATTAGACTTCATTCAAGAAGCCAGCTACACAGACGAACTGCGCCGCAATTTATCTAAAAGTAAATGGTTTGACCCTACACAAGTTGTCCTACCAGAAATTAACTGGGAGTTAACTACAAAAAAACTCTTAGTAATGGAGTGGCTGAACGGAGTCCCGATTTTGTTAGGCGATTTGCAAGGAATTCGCCAAAAAGGAGATGTAAATGCCGAACGCGAAGAAATTACAACGCTGCTTTGCCGCGTTTTCTTCCAGCAGTTATATATCGACGGATTCTTTCACGCAGACCCGCATCCCGGCAATTTATTTTATCTCAAAGACGGCCGCATAGCTTTGCTAGACTGCGGCATGGTCGGCAGATTAGACCCGCGAACTCAGCAGAATTTGACCGAAATGTTGCTGGCAATTGTCGATTTAGACGCTCAGCGCTGCGCTCAATTAACTTTGGAAATGGCAGAATTTGCTCAGCCGACAAGTTTAGTTAATCTAGAGAACGATTTAGCTCGAATGCTCCGCAAGTATTACAATGTGAGCTTGTCGCAAATGAACTTGTCGGAAATTTTTTATGAGGTGCTGGAAATCACCCGCAAAAATAAAATTCGGCTGCCCAGCAATCTCGGTTTGTATGCAAAAACTCTCGCTAATTTGGAAGGACTGGCGCGCTCTTTTAATCCCCGGTTTAATATTGTAGAGCAGGTGAAGCCGCTGATGACCGATATGTTTCGGCGTCAGTTATTAGGAGATGATCCGATACAAGCTCTGCTGAGAACTGCTCTGGATCTCAAAAGCTTATCTTTGCAATCTCCGCGACAAGTGGAAGTGCTTTTAGACCGAGTTACTTCGGAAACTTTGAAGTGGAACTTGACACTAAAAGAACTCGATCCGCTACGCCGCACTCTGGGGGATTCTGCGAACCGACTTTCTTTTAGTATTGTCGTGGGTTCGCTGATTGTGGGGGCGGCAATTATTTCTTCAAACGCACAAACTTCTCAGTTATCTTTTCTGAGCACTGGTTTGTTTGGGGCGGCAAGTTTTTTGGGTTTTTGGTTGATTATTAGCATTCTCAGATCAGGGCGTTTGCGGAGTTGATTGGAAAGAGGAAATAGAGAAAATCAGGAGATATAGAAATCCTTTCGGGAAACGCGCAACTGGCTTTTTTTGTGAAGGAACCGCGAAGACTCTCTTGACGCGGATGTTGATAAGAGAAGAGAAAGATTTCACACTTTATGCCAGGAGTGCTATAGCATCCTCAACTATTAAGCAACATCTCTGACTTAAGATAGGCGATCGCCCGCAGCCGCTAAGTCTAAGCTAGAAATTGTTCCATAAACCTAATTGAGGAAAAAAAGATGAGCAGCGGTCACGCCAGCCATAAAGGTTCTTCCACAAAACCCAATACCAACACAAACGGTCAAATTACATCCCCTGACGACCAACCCGCTGACCCGCTAAATCAAGAAACATCCGGTTATCCGTTCCATAACGAAGCAATGGAAAATCCTGTTGCCACCGCGCGACCCGGCGAAGATGCTGAGTCTGGCGAAGAACAGCAATAGTTATATCGATTAAATAGGCCTCGATATGCTATCTGCGACGCGGTTGATTAGATCTTTGATAAAAATCCGGTTTGTACTAATTACATCTTGCACTTGCATAGTCCGCCAGGGATTTGAATCTCCGGCGGACTCTTCGGGCAGGTTCAGTAGTACCTCATATCAAATCCGTTGAGATCGGAATTATCATCTCTCTCTTCTCTTTCTCTGTGTCCTCTGTGCCCTCTGTGGTTTAATCATTCCGATACAGCCGGAATTGATATCACAGCTTCAGAACCAAGGACTAAAGTCCTTACTACAAAACTATCTAACCTCTAAAATTCAAGTTAGGAATTATTGAGAAATGAGCGAGATTAACCAACTATTTCAAAAAGACAAATTGCCGGAATTGGGGTTAGTCTGCATTACAACATCCAATGAAGTTCGCTTTCGCACTGTCACGCGGAAGCGACTTTTACAGCTTTCGGAAACTGAACAAGAAACTGTATTGCGCGAGCTTTATGCAGACAACTTAAAACGGCTTGACAAAGCGATCGACTTCTGTTGTGCTAATCAAATTAAGCTCTACCGCATGACTTCCGCACTGTTCCCTTTTGCAGATACAGATTTGGGGGAAGCAGTGCTACACTCCATGACTGAGGAATTGCGGATTATCGGCGATCGCGCTCTTTCTTTGGGCATCCGCTTGGTACTCCACCCGGATCAATTTGTCGTCCTCAGTTCCGACAAGCTTTCTGTAGTTGAAAACAGCATTAAAATTCTTGCCACTCATGCTTTAATTTTAGATATGTTGGGACAGCCCCGATCGCCCCAGGCACTGATGAACATTCACGGCGGCAAGAGCGATCGCACTTCGCAGCTCAAATCAGTCATCCGCGATTTACCCGAATCAATTAGATCGCGCTTAACCTTTGAAAATGACGAATACGCTTACAGTTCCTCGGAAATTTTAGAAGTTTGTCTCGATACCGGCGTACCAATGGTTTTTGATGCCCACCACCACGTCATTCACGAACATTTAGAAACTTACGACGATCCCAGCGTTGCCGAAATGCTCGCAGCAGCCCGCACAAGTTGGTCGGTTCCTGAATGGCAATTAGTGCACATATCGAATGGCAGAGAATTTTTTGCCGATCCGCGCCACAGCGATTTAATTACAGAAATGCCTAATTGCTATTATCAGGCTCCGTGGATTGAAGTAGAAGCTAAATTCAAAGAATTAGCGATTGAAAAGTTGCGCGCCGAATGGTTGTCTGCGAATGTTCCACAATTTAGCAATGTCTAGTAGGGTGGGGTTTTACAAACCATCTTTGCCTAACACGAATAATCTCCAAAACCCGCCCCGCTTGGGCGGTAAATCGCGATGTCTCGTAGGGGCGGGTTTTACCAACAATCATTGCCTAACACGCATAATCTAGAAAACCCGCCCCGCCCAACGGTAAATCCCAATCTACCTTTTTGTTAATACCAATTATAAATTATGTGTGGACGATACACTTTAACTACTTCAGGTCAAATCATAGCCGAATTCTTCAAACTTTCGGCAGTTCCCGACATCAAACCGCGATACAATATCGCCCCAACTCAATCAGTTGCCACAGTCACAGTTTCTCAAGAGCAAATGCAGCGACAGTTCCAATTTATGCGCTGGGGTTTGATTCCAAGTTGGGCAAAAGACATGAAAATAGGCAGCAAGATGATTAACGCGCGATCGGAAACTGTAGCCGAAAAACCTGCTTTTCGCAGCGCCATCAAGCACAGGCGATGTTTGATAGTCGCTGACGGTTTCTACGAATGGCAACAGCAGGGAAAGAACAAACAGCCTTACTATTTTCAAAAGGCAGATGGGGAACCTTTTGCTTTTGCCGGTTTGTGGGAAAATTGGGAGTCTCCTGAAAAAGAAAACATTGTATCTTGCAGTATAATTACTACCGCTGCTAACGAAACAGTGCAGCCGATGCACGATCGAATGCCGGTGATTCTCCCCGACAGCGATTGGGAACAGTGGCTCGATCCTGCTGTTAAAAATGCTCAGGAAGTTTTGCCCTTGTTAAAGCCCTATGCTGCTGCGATGAAAGCAAAGGCGGTAAGTGCGATCGTCAACAGTCCAAGTAGAGACACTCCCGAATGTATTAGCGATCGGCAATAAATGATGGGAGCGGACAACACCGAGATAGTGTCAGTTATGATGTAAAATGATGTTTGAGTTGTAGCTTTGGTTTTCTAAGGATCAGTTTAACTCAGTTGTTATTTGCTCAAACATTTTTTTATCTTAACATCAGTTAGAGGACAAAAAATATGATTGGATACGTTACAGTCGGCACCAACAATCTTGAACGTGCAGCCAAGTTTTATGATACTTTGCTTGCGGAAATTGGCGCTCAACGATTCATGGAATTCGACCGATTTATCGCATGGAGCGTTTCTCCAGAGATGCCAGGATTTGCTGTTGCAAAACCCTTTGATGGCAACGAAGCAACTGTTGGTAATGGCGTAATGATCGCACTTCAAGTTGACAGTCCAGAAAAAGTCAACTTAGTTTATAACAAAGCGATCGAACTTGGCGCTAAGGATGAAGGAGCAGTGGGGTCAAGAGGCACGTTACCGGGGTTTTATGTGGGATATTTTCGGGATCTAGATGGGAATAAGCTGAACGTGTTTTATATGATTGGGCCAAACAGTTAAGAAAAAAAACCGCTAGGTTAAGGTGCGTCGTCACTCGTCAATAATCTACAACTTTCCCTTGAATATCTGACAGCGACGCACCTACAAAATCAAAGAATTCTCAATCTATTTAAGCGCAACATGAGAACATTAGAGCCAGAGGTAAAGCTGATTGATTTCAGCCAAGAGAAAGCAACAGATTTTATGCTGCCTCAGCCTGCTGTCCTGACAAGTTCAGGATGGGATAATATATATTTTGAACACCATCAACAGCCGCAGTTTGAAACGCCCGATCATCAAGGTACATGGCACGTTATTGCTTATTGTCCTGCTTTTGATGTGTCGGGAGAGCGATCGGGAGAACGATGGTTGGATGGTAAGCTGAAAACAGAAGCGCGGAATCAGGGAGACATTGCGGTGATTCCGGCGGATATTTCCCAGCGGTGCAATTGGAATACTTTAGCTCAGTTTACCATTTTGGCGATCGCCCCTGCACTCCTGGAACAAGTCGCTCAAGATTGGGTAAATCCCGATCGCATTGAACTGATCCCTCATTACATGACAGAACAAGATATCCTGATTCAAGGGATATTCGGCGCTTTGAGACAAGAATTAGAATTTGGCAAAATCGGCGGTTATTTGCTGATTGATAGTCTCAAAACCGCATTAGCTATTCACCTGTTGCGGAATTATTGTACCGCGCAACCTCGACTTTCTAGCTATACGGATGGATTATCTAAACCCAAGCTGCAACAGATAACGGAGTATATCAACGAACATCTTCATGAAGACGTAAAGCTCCTTGAACTTGCTGCGATCTCCCAAATTAGTCCTTATCACTTTTTACGTCTGTTCAAGCAAAGCATGGGCTTAACACCCCACCAGTATATCTTGCAGCGCCGCATCCAGAAAGCCAAGTACCTATTGCAAGAGAGCGAACTTAGTATCGCAGATATTGCTTTCCGGGTAGGATTTTGCGACCAAAGTCACTTCACTCGATGTTTCAAGCGCCTGCTGGGGAGGACACCGAAACAATTCCTGGCCGGGCGATCGCAATAATCTACCAAAAATCCCGCAACTTTTTTCTATATTTATCAATAGCGAGCTTCCTAAACTATTAGTAAGTTTTACGAGGTTTGTTTATGAATTCGCTTAACATGACCTTTCCTCTCTGGGGTTTAGCAATTTTCATTGTGTGGACAATTGCTGTGGTTATCCTTCTCCTCGCAGTCAGAATCCGGCACCTATCTGCGGGTGGATCAGTAAAAGATTTTGGGACACCAAACGATGAAAGCTTGCTGTGGCGACTATTTCGGGTTCAGTCAAATTTAGTAGAAAACCTGCCTTTATATCTGGGAGTTGTTTTCCTGCTTACAGTTCGGGGCGTATCTGGAACAGCGGTAGATTTGCTGATTGTTGCATACATCGTGTTTCGGCTTGTACACTCAGTCATTCACATCGCTGGGATTAATCCAATATTTCGCCTTTTTTGCTTAGTGATTCAGTTAAGTTGCTTAGTTACCTTAACTTTGATGACTTTCTTCTAAAGGCAGAAGGTAGAAGGCAGAATTTTTGATTCTTCCAACTGCCAACTGCTTTCCTGTCAACTGACCAATCACCAATGACTAATCACTAATCATTAAATTAACTGTCGTACATCCGGGCTTCAGCCGCCTCGGGATTTTCCTCGCAATACTCGTCAAAAGCCGTTTTTTCAAGCTTCATCGATCGCTGGTGAGAAGCCTCAGCCTGCATTTCCTCTACAATGTCCCACGCTACCGCGCACTCTCTAGAAGTAGCGCCTTTCTCGGCACAGATAGTTCTGGCATCCGCGATCGCCTGTTCGATTTGTTCCTCAAATAAAACACTTTTCGGCTTCTCGACAAAATCGCTTTTTGTCAAGATATCCGTTACCGAAATAATGCCCAGCAGTTTGTCTTTAATCACCGGAGCTCGGCGGATTCGGGTATTGGCGAACAGCCTCGCCACGTATTCCACGCCCAGGTCGGGATTCACCGTGATGCACGGTTTGGTCATAATCTCGAAGACGCGGACTTTCTGCGGGTCTACTCCGTAGGCTGTTACTTTGTAAACAATATCCGTTTCCGTCACAATTCCGTAGGCGTCTTGTTCGTGGCGGCGTTCCACAATTAACGCGCGCAAACACAGTTCGTTCATCATCGCCACCGCTTCAGCTACAGTTGCCGAACCGCGAATGGTAACAACTTCTGTTGTCATAATATCTTGGGCTTTCATCATCATTTTTTATTCCTTCCCGCTGATAAAGTCTACTGCGTCCCGATTTGGGGCTGTCCATTTGATTTGCGATCGTCATTAGGACTTACCCTCAGAAACCCGGTTTCCACCAAAATGTTGGGTTTAGTAACGATAAATCCGGTCTAGCAACTAGGTTTCTGAGAAATCGTGGGATCGCAAACTAATCATAAAACCTTTAACGGCACTCGGAATGACAAGTTGCCTGAAACAGCCGATCGCTCCCCCGGAGCCTCTGGAGTCCGCGATTTAGCCCTCAGACGGGGCTAGCGTGCGATCTTCCAAGCAACAGTGAAGTATTGCGATCGATCTTTGAGCTTGTTGGGATCAGATTTTCCAGCCCCAGTCTCAAAGAAGCAAAAGTTAACACAAACTAGGCAACTGCTTGCGCTCGCACAGATCCCCGCCTCTGATAAACTTGATTGCTGGGAGTGCAAAAGAGCACAAGGCACGCATCAGCAGTTGAGAGGATCTAGTTCGTGGACAATGTAATCGGTTTAGAGATTATCGAAGTAGTTGAGCAGGCAGCCATCGCCTCCGCTCGCTTGATGGGCAAAGGCGAAAAAGATGAAGCCGACAGAGTGGCTGTAGAAGCCATGCGGGAGCGCATGAACAAAATTCATATGCGCGGCCGCATCGTCATCGGCGAAGGCGAACGCGATGACGCACCCATGCTTTACATCGGTGAACAAGTAGGTATTTGTACCCGCGAAGATGCCAAAGATGTCTGCAACATAGATGAATTGATCGAAATTGATATCGCTGTGGACCCCTGCGAAGGTACTAACCTGGTAGCTTACGGTCAAAACGGTTCGATGGCAGTTTTGGCAATCTCTGAAAAAGGTGGTTTGTTTGCGGCACCGGATTTTTACATGAACAAATTGGCTGCTCCTGCGGCTGCTAAGAATCATGTAGATATTCGCAAAACGCCCACTCAAAACCTCAAAATTATCTCTGATTGCCTCGGCCGCAGTATTGAAGATTTGGTAGTGGTCGTGATGGATCGCGATCGGCACAAAGGTTTAATTAAGGAAATTCGGGAAGCGGGTGCAAGAGTTCGGCTGATCAGCGACGGCGACGTTTCGGCAGCGATTTCTTGCGCGTTTTCTGGTTCCAACATCCACGCACTTATGGGTATTGGTGCAGCACCGGAAGGTGTGATTTCCGCAGCAGCAATGCGCTGTTTGGGCGGTCACTTCCAAGGGCAGTTAATTTACGATCCGGCTGTCGTAAAAACTGGTTTGATCGGTGAAAGCAAAGAGAGCAATATCGCCCGCCTGAAAGAGATGGGCATCACAGACCCAGACAAGATTTACAATGCTGAAGAGCTGGCATCTGGAGAAACAGTTCTGTTTGCAGCTTGCGGGATTACCCCCGGAACGCTGATGGATGGAGTTCGCTTCTTTGGCGGCGGCGCTCGCACTGAAAGTTTGGTAATTTCTTCTCAGTCGAAGACTGCTCGGTTTGTGGATACAATCCATATGTTTGACCAGCCTAAATCTCTGCAATTGAATTAGTGATTAGTTAGTGGTTAACAGTTAAATGTTAACAATTAACAGTTAACGGTTAACAGTCACCGGTGATTAGCAATTAGCGATAAACTAATAACTAATAACAGGTGACTGTTAACACCTAAGCAAGAAATAGTGACAAATCACAGATATGAATATTGCAGTCATAGGTCTCAGCCACAAAACAGCGCCGGTTGAAGTTCGCGAAAAACTGAGCATTCCAGAACAGAAAGTTGAAGCCGCGATCGCCCAATTGCGTGGCTATCCGCACATTCAAGAGGTTGCCATCCTCAGCACTTGCAACCGCTTAGAGATTTATATTGTTACCAGCGAGTCGGAGCCTGGTGTGCGAGAGGTTATTCAGTTCCTTTCGGAATGCAGTAAAGTTCCTTTGCAGTCTTTGCGCCCTCACCTGTTTATTTTGCTGCACGAAGATGCGGTGATGCACTTGATGCGAGTGGCTTCTGGCCTCGACAGTTTGGTGCTCGGAGAAGGACAAATTTTGGCTCAGGTGAAACAAACTCACAAACTCGCCCAGCAGTACAAAGGTGTAGGCAGAATTTTAGAGCGCTTGTTCAAGCAAGCTCTCACAGCAGGGAAGCGAGTTCGCACGGAAACTAGCATCGGTACCGGTGCAGTTTCTATCAGTTCGGCGGCGGCAGAATTGGCTCAAATGAAGGGTCAGCATTTAGCAAGCAGCAAAATAGCAATTATCGGTGCTGGCAAAATGTCGCGGCTTTTGGTGCAGCATTTGCTCTCAAAAGGAGCTAGCCATATTTCGATAGTTAACCGCTCTGTGCGGGGCGCCCTGGAGTTGGCCGGTCAGTTTAAAGATGCTCAATTGCACCTCTATCAGCTCTCGGAAATGATGCAGATAATTGCCGCTTCTGACTTGGTTTTTACCAGTACGGCAGCTACCGATCCGCTGTTAAATAAAGCTAAATTGGAAGCGGTTTTAGACCCGAATCGCCCTTTGATGTTGGTGGATATTTCTGTGCCGCGCAACATTGACTCGGATGCGAACGAACTCGCTAATGTGCGATCGTTTAATGTGGACGACTTGAAAGCAGTGGTAGCTCAAAATCACGAAAGCCGCCGCAAAATGGCAATGGAAGCTCAGGGCTTGCTCGAACAGGAAGTAGAGGCTTTCGATCTCTGGTGGCGCAGTCTGGAAACTGTTCCTACTATTAGCTGTTTGCGGGATAAGATAGAATTGATTCGGGAACAAGAGTTAGAAAAAGCTTTATCGCGTCTGGGTTCGGAATTTTCGGAGAAACATCAAGATGTGATTGAATCTTTAACAAGGGGGATTGTGAATAAGATTTTGCACGATCCGATGGTACAGTTGCGCGCTCAGCAGGATATTGAGGCGCGGCGGCAAGCGATGCAAACTTTGCAAACACTGTTTAATTTGGATGTGGATGTCAATCAGCAGTACAGCTAATTTGTCATTAGTCATTAGTCATTAGTCATTTGACAGGAAAGCAGTTAGCCCTTGACCCGAAAGCAGGTGTCATATCATGTCCGGTCGAGCGACCGCGATTTTTGTAGGGGAGGGTTCGCCAACAATACCTGCCAATAATTGACCAGCTCAAAAACCCGCCCCGACCGGGATATTATGGTTAATCGATCGGACATGATATCATATTATGTCCGATCGACTACCATGAATAAAAATGCCTCCAACCCTTGCGGCAAAAGCATCATTCGGGAGGGTAATTTGCTCAAACCTGATATCAGTTATCATTTAACCAATAACTAATGACTAATGACTAATGACTAATGACTAATAACTAATAACTAATGACTAATAGGCGAATTTATCAAATAATCCTACTGATTGGGGGGCTATGGCTGGTTGTTGAGTTTGCCTCCCGCATTGCTGCAGAAATTCTCTGGTTTCAGGAAGTTGGATATCTTCAGGTTTTTCTCTTAAAGCTGAAAACTCAAGGGTTGCTGGGGGCGATCGCAATTGCCGTTTCTTCTGTCTTTTTGCTCGGAAATTTGGCTTTAGCCCGCCGCCTGCAACATCCCGCAGAGGAAATGAAATCGCCGGTTGCGGGGGCGCTATTGGCTTCACTGAGGGCGAACAAAACGGGGAAGAATATTGGGAAGAATTACGAAATACCTGTTGCTAAATCCCAAATAACCTTTTCCTGGCTGCTGTTGGCAGTATTTGGATTGAGTTCGATCGCAACTTTTATAGTAATTCACTGCGGGCTGTTAGCTGCAAGCAGCATCACCTATTTGGGTATAGCTGACAATTTACCTGCGTCGCCTGTGCAGTTGGGAATTGAGTCAATCCAACAAATAGGGGTGCAGCTATTTTCTCACTGGTGGCAGTTGGGCTTGCTGCTGGGGACAATTTTAGCTGTGGCAATTAAGCCTGATTTTTTGCTGCAGGCGATCGCCCTTTTTCTCAGTTTGGCGATCGGGCTTATTGCCACCAGTCGCTGGACCAATGTTTTGCAATGTTTTCACCCTACTAATTTTAACACAACCGACCCTCTTTTTAATCAAAATATTAGCTTTTATGTATTTATTTTGCCAATTTTAGATTTACTAGGCTTCTGGCTGACAGTTGTATTTTGGTACAGTTTAGTATCTTGTGCTTTAACATATTTGCTGTCAGGAAATAGCCTGAGTCAAGGGAGATTTTTGGGGTTTTCTCGATCGCAGCAGCGGCACTTGTACGGGTTGGGTGCAGCTTCAATGCTAGCCGCCGCATTCCGCTACTGGCTGGGGCGCTACGCATTGCTGTATTCGCGGGGAGACGTTACTTACGGGGCGAATTATGCTGACGTGACGGTGCGGCTGCCCTGGTATGGATTTTTGAGTATTTTGGCGGGGGCGATCGCACTTTTGATGCTGTGGCAGGTTTACCAATTCAAAATTAAAAATGAACTCATAAAAAAAATTCTTTTAGCGTGGCTAACTTTAAGTTTTTTGGGAGTTTTCCTGCTGCCACAAATTGTGCAGCAACTCCTAGTTAGACCCAACGAACTAGCACGAGAGAAGCCATATATCCAGCGCAGTATTGCCTTTACTCAAGAAGCCTTTGACCTCAACACAATCGAAATAAAAACTTTCGATCCCGCCGGAAAACTTACTTATGCCGACTTAGAAAAAAATCAACTTACTATCAGCAACATCCGCCTGTGGGACAAGCGACCGCTGCTGCAAACCACCCGACAGTTACAGCAAATCAGACCATATTATACATTTCCTGATGCCGATATCGATCGCTACACAATCAAAAATGAAAAAGCACAAAAGGGAGATTCGGAAAGCCAACAAGTGTTTCTGGCAGCGCGGGAATTAGATTACACAGCAGTTGCCCCCGATGCTCAAACTTGGGTGAACGAACACCTAGTTTATACTCACGGTTACGGCTTTACTCTTTCTCCCGTAAACAGAGTCGGTGTCGGCGGTTTACCCGATTATTTTGTCAAAGATATTGGAGTTGCAGCCCAGAAAGGAGAGACTGCTTTGGAAGTCACTAGCGATCGAATTCGGGCCAGTATTCCGATCGGCTTCCCGCGAATTTACTACGGCGAAATCACCGATACAGACGTGATGGCGCCCACACAAGTCGCAGAATTCGACTATCCCAGTGGCGAAGAAAATGTTTACAATACTTACAGCGGTAGGGGCGGAATTGCGATCGGTCCTATTTGGCGGCGCTGGCTGTTTGCTAATTATCTCAAAAATTGGCAAATGGCGCTTACCCGCAATTTTACGCCAGAAACTAAATTGCTGTACCGCCGAAATATTAATAAAAGAGTCCGGGCCATCGCTCCTTTTTTGCGCTACGATTCCGACCCGTATTTAGTAGTAGCAAACGCCAATCTTAGCAATGATGACATAGAAAAAGCCAGGGAGGACAATGGCAACAAGATTAAACCTTCACCCTCGGCTACTGATAAATCTCCCAACTATCTTTACTGGATTATCGATGCCTACACAGCGAGCCCTGGCTATCCGTATTCTGACCCGGGAAATCATGAGTTTAACTACATCCGCAACTCCGTCAAAGTAGTGATTGATGCCTACAACGGGTCTGTTGACTTCTACGTTGCCTATCCCTCCGATCCCATTATTAACAGTTGGATTGCTATCTTTCCCGGACTCTTCAAACCCCTTGACAAAATGCCTCCGGCTCTCCGCACACATATCAGATACCCAGTAGATTTGTTGAGCATTCAATCCGAACGCTTGCTAGCTTATCATATGGAAGACCCGCAAGTATTTTACAATCGGGAGGATTTGTGGCGAGTTCCCCGTGAAATTTATGGCAGCGAACAGCAGCCCGTAGCACCGTATTATTTGATTACGAAACTGCCAACGGAAACAGAAGAAGAATTTATTTTGTTGCTGCCATTTACACCAGTAAGCCGCAACAATTTAATTGCTTGGATTGCAGGGCGATCTGATGGTGGCAATTACGGAAAATTGCTGTTGTATCTGTTCCCCAAACAGCGATTAGTTTACGGCCCGGAACAAATAGAAGCTTTAATTAACCAAGATCCAGTTATTTCCGAACAAATATCTCTCTGGAATCGCCAGGGTTCAAAAGCCATTCAAGGAAACTTATTAGTAATTCCTATCGAACAATCTTTACTGTATGTGGAACCTCTTTACTTAGAAGCAGAGCGCAATAGTTTACCAACTTTAGTCAGAGTTATTGCTGTCTACGAAAACCGCATAGTCATGGCAGAAAATCTTGACTTGGCACTCAAGGCACTTTTTCAGCAACAATCTACCAACAAACCGGCCATTATTCGACCTGTAGAAGGAACAGCACCAGCTTTAAATAGTGAATGATATCAATTCCGGTTGCACTCCTGATGATTGTTTACTGTTGACTGTTGATTGTTGACAATCAAGCATCCAAGATGCAAGCCCCCGCATTCATCGGTGGAGAAAGAAAAAATCTGTATCCGATGAAACTTGCCCCTCGAATTTATCCGTGGGGTCAATGCTTCAATCGAAAATCGAAAATCGAAAATCGAAAATCGATTGACTCTGGGTCAAAAAACTGAATGGTTGAGTGTTAACTGTTGACTCAATTGTATTATTCCGATGCAACCAGAAACGATATAAATTACTGCAATTTCTGTTCGCTAGCAGCCTTAATATCCTGCCACCAAACATCGACATAGGGCCACATCAATCTCTCGTGTCCTCCAGAATCTAGTTTCACAGTCACCTCATAACGGTAAATATGCGTGAGTTCGCCAGTTTTACCATTCAAATAAAATTGTTTGGGATTGTCGGTGATAATTTCTACCCTTTGATTCAACAGCGGCAGCATCTGGGTAGAAGAACCCTGAAACGGATTTTTGCCTTTGATCACATAGCCACCAATCAAAGAGAAGTACATTAAAGCTAGGAAAAATACTGTACATAAACCCACAATTACCAGTGTTTTTTGTTGTGAAAAACTGGTATAAACGCTCACATATCCTACGATCATAGTTCCCAAAAACAACAAATTTGGCAGGTACAGCCCATCTTCCAAAAAAACGCTACCAAAAAATATGAGGGCTACCTGAAAACCAAATAATGCAGCCACCCAACTCCAGCCAGTTAGCAACGATGCAGATAGTAGCAAATTCATTGCTACAGTAAGGGCGATCGCCATTGCTATAGCCGCAAGTGGTGCTGCATAATCGTACTGTCTGAAGGGAAGAAGAACAAAAAAGACTAAAGCATAAGCAAAACCCCCAAAAGCCAGTGCTAATCCACTAATTATTTCATTCCCGTTCAGCATGGCGAGGCATTTTTTGCTCGGTAAAGTGAAGCGTTCATCTTCTGTTGTGATAGTAGCCGTTGAAAATTCCCAGCGGACTCAGGCCAGGAACTCTAAACGTAGCGTACGCCACAAGCAGCTTACCGCTATATTTAGGGTAGCGAACCGATTTGTTAACCAAGCGTGCTATCCCAGTTTCCGAAGGCAGAATTCAGCCGGATCTGAAGGTAGAATTTTCAGCAAACCAGATTATTTAGGGTCGATCGACTTAACAAATTGTTGCACAGGCTGCGGTAGAGCCGGCACAAAAGTCTTTCTAAAACCCCTAACATCGAACACTCGCCACAAAATACCCACCGCTACGGTCAAGAAAAATAACGCTCCCAAAAAATTGAACACAGTAGACAGAAAACCGCTGTCCCTTTTTTTCGGAGGTGTAATATGTTTCATTCGATATACAGCCGGCTCGTAATCTCTCGATTCCTCGCGACTGCGCCGCGGCGTTTTGGGCCGGGAACTCGCACTGCGCTTCTCAGTCAAACCCGTTTTATTAGTTTTAGTAAAACTGCTAGCCGACTTCAATTCAGAAGCGCCGCGCGTCCCCGTTAACTGGCTACCCGAAGTCCCCGTTGTCCCTACAGCAGCATCCTGAATTCTGCTGTTAGAGCGCTGAGTCGATTTGCGTTCGGCGAGGGTACGCATCAAACTTTGCAATTGCTGAGTCGCCGCCGGCGGGCGTTCCCCTTTCCTCGCCCAGTTTAACAGCATCGCCCCGGTAATCCCGCAGAGATTCGTAGCCCCTACAGAAGCCAGCCGCTTCAGCAGAGGCTGGCTGTTGGACACAAAAATCACCAATGCCTCCGGGTGTTCGGTCGCCAAACCATAAACGCACTGAGCCGTGGCAACCACGAGCATTGCTGGCTTGCTTTGATTTTTGATCGAAGGTTCGAGAGCTCGGTGTGTTTCCTGAGCGTCAGTTGCAATCCAGCCGCTGTCGGCAAAAAATCGCATAAATTCTCTAGCTACTTGCTCTTGAGCTTTTTCCACAGCTTGCCCTGTCAGACGATCTATTTCGTCGTACACTACTTCCGGGATATAGCAAGTTCCCACTTTGGAATATTCTTGCCACACTTGGGTTCTGCCAGTCATTAAAACATCTGCATCAAAAGTTACCAATACAGGAGGAAGTTGATTAGCCATGACTTTATCCTATAGGCTCAGATAAGTTATTTAAACTTAATCGATCAAGTTTAAACAAATTTTGGGTTATAAAAAAATCAACTTTTGGTAGTAGATAAATTGCCCTGGGCGGGGGTCTTAATTGGAAATTAGTAGTTAGAAACCCGATCGCCCTTCAGTTACCAGTTTGATCGCTCAATTCTTATATTCCACTAATTTACCGCAACCCAAGAGCCTATTACCAAAGATGCCCGACTACTGCTAGTTCCCGATTCCCAGACGGCCAGCCAAAGCCGGAGTCAAAGGCAACAGGGCAGCAATCATCAAGAACAAAGCTAGCAAACCCAAAGCCGCGCGAGCGTCGTCAGGCTCAGTCAGCTCGTTGAGGCTCGGTCGCTCCAGATTCCGCTGTAAAATCAGAATCACGATCGCCCAATACAGAGCCAAAGGATTAACTAAAGAAACGATGGCTAGCACCACAAAAGTCGCCAAAGTAGCGCGACTAGCTATTTTCCGACCGTAGATGGCTTGCACGATTCTACCCCCGTCCAACTGTCCCGCCGGCATCAAATTAATCGCCGTTATTACCAAGCCCAACCAACCGATAACTACCAGCGGGTGAACGTCAACAATCTGCTGCTGCAACGCCGAACCCAAAACCACTTTTGCCAAAGTTCCCACCAAAACCGAGCCCTTGAAAAATTCTGCGGGAATTTGAAATAAACTGCCGGGGTGAGACAGCAGCAAACCCGTTACCAGCATTAGCACAGAAACTATTCCCCCAGCCGCTGACCCGGCAAAAGCGATGTCAAACAAAACTTTACGGTTGGGCAACAGCGACTCAAAACGGTCGATCGCTCCAAAACAACCTATCTGCAAAGTTGGTATAAAAAACGGCCAACTCAAGCCAACCTTGTACCGATTTGCCAGCACTCGGCGAGCAATTTCCCCAGAGCCTAAAACCGCCCAAATTCCGGCTGCAATTGGCAAAACTTCTAGATATCTAGCCGGCGAGTTAAAGAAATCGAAACCCAGCAGCAAACCGCCTGTTTCCAAGCTGGTAGCAATTGTTGCCAGCAGTAGCACGACTGCTAGGATTTTTTGAGATAGGGTAGTTGACTGCGGGTCGTTGGTGCTGGGCAAGATAATAACTACTGGCTTGTCGTCCTGATTTTCTACTAAAAATAGACGGTAGCGATCGTTTAATCTTTCTTCCAAACTTGCCGTCAAACGTGAGTGTACTTGTTCTGGGTCTCCCCGGAGATTCCCTTTCAAGATTACCCCATCTTGATAGGGAATCGTTTCTGTGGCAAAGAAAGTATCAATTCCAAAGATGCCTTTAATTGCCTTGAGGTCTTCAACTGGAACGGGAATTATTTCTGATTCATTATTCGCAGGCGACGAGGTGACGATCTTAATGGTTTCTGGGCCTGGTGGTCGCTGCGACTCAGGAGCCGAGAAAGCATCGCTTTGGGACTTTACCTCAGCAGCATCCGGCCGCGGCAGCACTGTATCAGATGCAGCCTTACGCAATTGCCGGCCCAGATAAATGTACAATCCCGTGGATGCCACTAGCAGCAACAATACCGCAACTAGATTGAGGTAAATTCCGGCAGCGAACAAACCAAAAAACAGCAGCCAGGGACTCATCAGCGCAACAGACTGCAACCAAGCCAAAATTCCCAGTTTGCCAAAAGGTCTGGCGCGATAAAATCCCCAACCCAGAATTCCCAGAGCGACCAATACGAGCGCAATTGTTGCCGTATTTTCCGATGCAACTATAGGCATTCCGGTTGCTTGCGCCAATAGGGGCTTTAATCGGTCGATCGGGCTGCGGTCGAGTAATAGCATTAAATTTTGGGGAACATGAAATAGAGTTGTTGGGAACATATCCAAACCTGTCGGAAACTAGCCTGATTACTAAGGATAACCTCTGAGGGCTACTCGGCCCACAACCTGCTGCTGGTGCTGTTTGAACATCGCAGGATCTAGGCTATTGACACAATAGACTTTTTATGATACCACATCGGCTGTGGCAAACCTATACTCAGAAAGGTAGCAGTGTCGATCGGTCAGAAGCAGGAAGATTCGCCCGGTTTGGCAGGTGGGGCTTTTGCTTCGGATTTGTTTCGGATGCCCGAATCCGAAACAAATCCGAAGCAAATAAGATCTCAGCCTCTCTTTTCTTGGCGGGATAAAACTGCTGAAACCCTTGATCTCATTAAATTTATGTAACGGGTACGGCAGGACTTGAACCTGCGGCTCGCTGCTTAGAAGGCAGCTACTCTATCCAACTGAGTTACGCACCCAACTCAAAAATCGCTAACAACATTATTGTATCGGTGCAGTGTGCGATCGAGCAAGTAAATTATGTGATGACTTACGCAGAAACCGCTTTGATGTACAAAAATATGGCGTGCAGCGCGATGATTCGGGAAAAAAAACCAAGGTGATGAGAGTGCCTTTGCCTCCAAGACTGTATCTGACAAAAGCTGGAGGGACTCACCTGCAAACAGCACAATTGTAAATTTACAATCAAAACTAGGTAGGACGTGAAGTCGGGTAAAGTATTTAGAGGTCGAGTTGAAACCCCCATATTTGGTCGATCGGATATCTCCCCAAATTAAGACGGAGCTCAGACAGGAAAAGAGTCACAGGTACTTTTTCCAATATCTCTATTAGTTATGTTAACATCCCCTAGTGGCAAAGCCTAAAACGCTGACCGCATTACCGCAAAACCAGAGATCGTCCCCTGCCTGATTTGAGGTATGAGTTGAGCCCGAATGAATAATTTGCTGATATTGAGTTATGTTGGCTAACATTCTACTCGACTTGATATTTCATAAAAATGTGGTAGAACTAGGATTGAAAGACTCAGGTGAAAATCCCTGATGGTACGGAGCCTCTATATAAGCTTCCTCTACGGCATCAAAGCAAAACAGTCAATCGCCCGCTCGGCACGAGCGCTAAAATCAAGCGTTGCCAGTACAGCAGTCGTAAATTGTGCGCGGGGGATTTTCCTTCGTGCATAGATTTATACGCCAAAGCTGAGAGACAATCTCAGCTTAGATATTTGTTAGCATTTGTTAGCAAAAAAGTATCGGAACGCTTGAGGAGAGAACCATCTCTGGGTGATCGGGAGCAATCCTGCTAATTTAAGTGGACTCGCTGAATCAAGAATCCCCTCGCCTTTAGGCATGGGGAGTGTCAAAAGCACAGCACCTCGGCCATGACAGGAGTCAAATCGCAGTGTCATGTTTATTCTGAAACGGCAGGATGTTGAAATAACCAATTTTCAACACCCAAAACGGGATCAACAAATTCCCATTCTCAATTATCAGGGGCAGACTTTTCGCCTGATCAGCGCCTTCAACGGCAAGCAAGCAGAAGACGCCAGAGCCTTGTGGCGGGACTTAACCGACAACCGAGGCAAAGCCTGTGTTCTGCTAGAAGAGCCGGATAGATATAGCGTCTGGGGAAAAGTCCGTTTAGATCAGCTTGCCGGTGAAGAACCGGCAGGGAATGAAGCAGCCAAAGCACCACTGTTCGCGCAGGCTTGTCTGCTGCTGCTCCAAGCTGTTTACTTCGATGTAGAAGACCTCTTAGGCGCAAGGCAAGCCACATCGTTTCAGAAAGATATCGCCAAGGTATTTCAGCAGGGAAACTTCCCCCAGGCAGACTCCCCTGATGCGATAAAAAACTGGCTAACCGTTAGTCCCTTGGAAAATCACAAGGTGCCTCCTTGGCAAGAGCAGCATCTCAAGACCTTATTGCAAGAACTCCACCGCTTGGGCAAATCATATTTTGGCAATACGGACTTCGCGGAGGGAGTGAGCGATGTGCTACAAGATATGCCAGCACCGGATCGGACTCAGTTTCTAGATTGGCTGAAACAATCAGCCCTCAACAAGTTGTGGATCGCAGGATAGAAAATCTGTGACAATTGCTCAGACAATTGGGCCCAGATAAGGGAGCTTAGATAATTGCACTGTAGGGGGTACGCGATATACAGGTTGGATGGCCAACTTGTATTGACCAACCAAATTGTTGATTCGGTTTGGAGGCCACCTATGGTCTGGCAATTTAACTCAGTTTCGATCGCAGTCCCCACCCACAATCATTGATATGAGTGGGGGAGTGTGAAAGCAAAAAAACATATCCCTCAACATTTGAGGGTAGAATTTCCGAGATAGATTGGGTACTGTAAAAGCCTTAAGGGTTGAGACATATACCGTATTTCTATCATTATATTTTCGGATACAAGATCGACTAACAACTAATTCATTGAATTAGTAAATAGATATTATTCTTGCTTAGTCTTTCTAGAGTGTACGAGGGCAAAAGTCCCGACGACACACTGAGGACGCCAGTTATTCCGGAAGCGTCAGATCAAGGTTTTTTGGCGAAAGAATCCTCATCTCGAATCAAAGATTGAGATGGGGTGCGTTCAACCGCTAGTTAGGTCTCGTGGAATCCCTATGAGTAGCACTTCAGAAAAGTCATCTACATCTTCATCTTTACTGTCAGCTCAGACCCTAGTGATTGCGGGCATTGTCTGGGCTGTAATGGCGCTGCTGTTCTTTTTGCTGTTCAGCGTCCCGCTCTCAGCAGAAGAGGGTTTACCTCTTTGGTACTCGATCGGCACTTATATTTTTGAATGCGGAGCATACTTGGGAGCGGCTTTAGTCTGTTTTAGAAACTGGCAAAGCCCGCACATGGTCAGCGGGCGCAACGTCTGGCTGGGCATTGGTCTGGGGATGCTGTTCTATTTCATAGCCGGCGTGCTGTTCGGGATTTGGGAACTGTATTTCGAGTTAGACCCGGACGTGTCTCCTGCAGATGCGTTTTATCTGGGCAGCTATGTGGTCCTGATCGGGGGCATGGTTGTAGCTGTGACTTCCAAGCGACTGAATCTAGAAATTTGGCAGTGGGCTTTGTTAGCGGGAATTGCAGCCTTCGGGATTGCTGTAGCTATTTGGGTTGCTGCACCTGACTCTTGGAGGGCCCAGCTAGGAATGGCTCCGGCAGCCACTCAAGAATTAGTGACAGAATCTGCACCAGCAACCGCTACCACAGGAAGAGCGCCTGCTTTGGACAATTCTTCCAAGATACAACCAAAAGCAGCAGCGACTGATGCTGCATCCGCACCCGAAGAAGAAGAAGCAGAAGCAGAAATCAAAGCTCCGGGATGGGTGATGGCACTTGACAAGCAACTGGCGCCTCACAAAAACGCAATCAATTTGTTTTACATCGTTGGGGACGTTTTTCTGCTGATTATTGCTACTGCATTGCTGCTGGCGTTTTGGGGAGGACGTTTTTCCCAATCTTGGAGAATGATTGCGGCTGCAACTTTTTCGCTTTACATCGCAGATATGTACTTTAAATGGCGCGATACTCAGGCTGAGGGTAGTTATCAAAGCGGCAGTTTGCTGGAAGTCTTTTTTGTTTTCAGCGCCATCCTGTTCGGAATTGGAGCTATCTTGGAACATGACATCTCAACCCGTTCTCGCCAGAGCAGGCGCAGTCGTCGCGCATCCTAGCGATTTGAGATTAGGGTTGCTTTGGCAAGCGATGGGGACGCGAAAGCTGTTTTGCCCTTGTCGGCATCTGTGAGCTTGAAATCGAAAATGAAAAATCACAGTTCGCTAACTGCTAGCCTGGGTCTTTTCACGTCTTTTTGCTGGAAAACTTGGCATGACGCCTACAAAACTCTCCGATTCAGACAAACGCGAACTCATCAGGCTGTACCGACAGTCAAACGAGAATACTGTCACTCTGGCAAAGCGCTACGGAGTGAGCAGTTCGACTGTGAGGCGCATCATTCAGGGGGCTTTGTCGGAGCCGGAATACGAATTTTTAGTGCAGCAAAAACAAAAGCGTTTGTCCGATCGCACAAGTGTTTCTGAACCGACAGAGGCCACTACTGAGCCGTCGGCAGATGGCGAAACCGATCCTGTAGGTGTCCCCCTGTCGGAGTCAGCCCCTGTCCAGCAGTCAGCCTCTAATTCGAGACCGACGATCCGAAAGCGTTCTGGATCAGTCCCTGAACCAGTTGCAGAACTCGAAATTCGAGGGAATGTAGAGTCGGATTTGGATGTTTCTGATGTGCCAGATGCCCAAGCAGCCACTCTTGCCGATCAAAGCCACCGCGCTGTTGTGACTCGTGAACTAAAGGCAATGCTGCCAGCAGAAGGGCTGCTGGCAGGTGAAGACTTTAGCGATTTCGAGGAAGATGATGAGGATGAGGATGAGGATGAGGATGAAGACGATTTAGATGACGACTTCGACGAAGATTTAGACGATGAAGACTCTGTATTTGAAGGCCGTCTCCTGGGTTCACTATCTTCGGGCGAGTCGAGCCTCTTCGATGGCTTCGCTAACGAGCTTCGGGGTACAGGGCTGATTCAAGTTTTGCCTTTAAGCGAAGCATCTCTGCCCAAAATTTGTTATTTGGTAGTCGATCGGGCGGCAGAGTTAATCACCAGGCCTCTAAAAGCTTTTGGCGAACTGGGTCAAATTCCGGCGGCGGAAATTCGCGAGAAAACCCTGGCAGTGTTTGACAATCACCGAGTGGCCCGCCGATTTGCTACTCGCAATCAAAGGGTTTTCAAGATTCCTGACAGCAGTATGCTGCAAAAAGCAGCGCCTTATTTGCGAGCTAAGGGAATTACTCGGCTACTGATTGACGGTCAGGTATATTCCCTCTAAGGGATCAAATTTATTTAATATTGTATGGTGTCGGATTCTTCTGGATTTGCCGGAAATTTAGGACGCGAGTTTTGGGAATCTGAAAGGTTCCACAGCGGTTGCAGTAGCGCACCTCCGATCAGTCCTGCACTCAGGCTCATTGCCAACACTACTCCTACGGGCATTTGTATCGATTGAAAAAAGATAAAATTTAAGGAGACTGGGGCGGCGTTCTGCACTGAAATAATGCCGATCGCGCTTATTAAAATTGCTACTAAAAAACTAATGGCGAGCAGAGGAATTGTTTTCATAAACCGGTTGACAGGCTAGTGATTTAACTTATATACTTGTTTTTATAATCGAAATCTGTGTAAAAATTTTATTTTTGCAAACACCCCATTATTCAATAATATACAATTTTATCGCGATAAAAGTCAAGTAGATTTGGAAAAGATTTATGAATTTTTTAAATTAATTAAAATTTTAACAAACATAAATAAATTTACACTTCCCAAACTTTAACAAATCCCAGTGTATTGCAAATATATAAATGGCCCAGCAGTATCGATGATTAATGTTCAGAGGCTTTGCAAGAGTTATCAAAAAAAATACGTAAGGTGCGCTTCGGCGCACCTCACAATCCCAAGCGCTACGGGAAAAACCCCTGTTGGAATAGGTAGAAAATTAAACAGGTTCTAACTGGGAAATTACCTTTTCCATGTGTTGGGCAACTTGGCTTTCTTTTTCCACAGAATTGGTTTCCATGTAAACGCGCATCAAGGGTTCGGTTCCCGAAGGGCGCAGCAGTACCCAGCCACCGTCTTCAAGATAAAGTTTAATCCCGTCTTTGCGGCCGATTTCCTTAACGCCAATACCTGCTATTTCTGTGGGGGGATTCTTGGTAAAAGATTCCAAAACGGCTGCTTTGTGGGCTTCTTCTAGGTGCAAGTCCAAACGTTTGTTGTACAGGGGGCCGTTGGCTTCTTTAATGGCTTCTTCGACTAGCTGAGAAAGCGGTTTGCCTTCATAGGCGATCGCCTCAGCAACTAGCATATCAGCCAAAATCCCGTCTTTTTCGGGAATGTGACCCAAAACGCTCAAACCGCCAGACTCTTCGCCACCGATGAGCACCGCAGTTTCCCGCATTTTTTCGCCGATGTATTTAAAGCCGACTGCAGTTTCGTAGATTGTTAAACCGTACTTGGCGGCCAAATTGTCCAGCAAGTGGGTAGTTGCGACTGTACGGACGATCGCCCCAGTCAATCCTTTATTCTTAACCAAGTGACGCGCCAGCAGCAACAGTACAGTATTTGGAGTCAAGACATTTCCCAACTCATCAACAATACCAAAGCGATCGCTGTCGCCATCGGTAGCTAAACCCAAATCCGCCGAATCCTTCTTAACAGCTTCCACCAACTCAACTAACTGTTCCCCCTTGGGTTCGGGCATTCCGCCACCAAACAGCACGTCGCGGTAGGTATGAAAACTTTCGACATCGCAGCCGCAGTGTTCCAAAACGCCGTCGAGATAGCCGCGAGAAGTCGAGTAGAGAGCGTCGTACTTCACCTTCAACTTAGCAGAGCGAATCCGCTCCACATCGATCAAAGTATAAAGAAACTTCAGATATTCGGGTTTCGGGTCAAAACTGGAGATTTTATCGTTGTGGCTGCCTTTGGCTGGGGCATCAGAAGCACCAGCAATATTGGCCACAATTGTATCAGTAATTTCCGGGGTGGCTGGGCCCGCGTAGTCGGGGATGTATTTGATGCCACAGTAAGGTGCGGGATTGTGGGAAGCCGTGAACATCAGGGCTCCTGCGGAGTTGAGATGCTTGGCGCTGTAGGCGATGACTGGTGTGGGGCAATCTCGATCGACCACTTTCACCGTCCATCCCAAATCTGCCAATACTTCCGCTGAGGTGCGGGCGAACTCGTCTGCCAGAAAGCGGGTATCGTAGGAGACTAGAACTGGACGGTCTTTGGTGTAAGCGGTTTCTAGGTAACTGGCGATCGCCCGGGTGACTTTTCGCACGTTGGCAAAAGTAAAGTCATGGGCAATCAGTCCCCGCCACCCATCGGTTCCGAACTTAATTTCTGTTGAATTGCTGCTAGCGCTCATTTTATCCACTTCCTCTCGTCCTACTAATCCTACCCGAAGCCATAGCCTTAAAGACGTACTGGCCGTGCTGTTTGTGAGGATTGATCGCCCGTGGGACCTAATAAGCCTAATCCTATCGTTGTAGGGACAGGCTTCCGCCTCCGGCAGAGGACTCGAACCCGCTGGATTTGGCAAAATGTGCGGGCTACCGGGCGAGTCACTCGCTAATTCTGGTTTTGAAGGGTAGGTGGCCGATCGAATGGACAACGATCAATTGCGGGCGATTCCCTACGGGATAGCTTCGCTTCACGGGGAAGCTAAAAAACTGATCCCAAAAAACGGCCCTGGCAATAGCCTTAACGAAATGCACATAAATCTCATCCTAATCTTAAATTTAATTTTTTATTTAGAAAAGCCGATTATTAAATTTGTTAGGGTTTCCTAACAATCGCCCGACTCACAATACATTTCTAATTCAGCTATAGAAATAAATTAACCAAGGTCATCGCTAGATCGTGCTGTAGCCTAGCTTCTTTAAGAAATTAGGGCGATCGACCAAAGCGCTTCAAAACAAAGATAAAGTATTTCAAGCAGCAGTTTTTTTTGAGGCAGATTTGACTTTAATTATCAGATTTTAAGACAAATTAAATTTACTTCTCGTCCTCTTTATAGGTCAAAAAAATAATTAGGATCGCGATCACAGGGTGATGGTGATCGCTCGCACAATAAATAACGTTATTAACGTGCAACTTATAAAAGATGCAGGCAGTCGAGCCAAATGGCTTATAGCTTTAAGCGTAATGGCTGATGACTGTCAGCGTACAAAGGCAGAAAATTGTAGTTAACAACGTTAAAAATTAGGGGATTCGATCGAGTGCGACTTAATAAAAAAACGAGGTTTATCATGACGAGTATTTTACAAATATCTTCAAAATCTTTACCAGCAGCCGACCAACTTCAACACGGTCCAAGTCAGGCGTCCCAAGGTATTACCGGACCCGACACTGACAAACCCCCAAAAGCTCAAGGTGTCAGCGTTTCTTCCTTCGCAGTTAGCTGGGCAAAAAAATATTACAGTACAGTTGCGACACGAGAGAACCAAGCGCCACGTCAAATTCTCCCAAGCCTCGATTTAACTAATTTTGAGGGGAATAGAGCCCCAATAGTTGAAAAATTGACAGATACCCTAAACTTAGCCAGCGAGATAGCTTGGAGTAGAGTAGAAGCTCTTTTAGGGAAACAAATAGAGCGGCACGCGATCGATCCAAGTTTAATTAATTCTTTAGAAATTCCCGGTGATTCTCGCACCTTATATCGGAAAGCAATAGACGCTTATGCGGATAGAGAACCTGTTTTCCGCTTGTCAGTGCTGGTGGGAAAAGATATTATCAAAGTGAGGCGAAAATACTCAGAGACAGATCCGTTAGTGCTGGGATTTGTGACAATGCAGTTTCAATACACTAGCAAAATCTTGTTAGGATGTCTTTCGGAGTCAGAGCGAGCGGAATTTGCGCCATACTTAAAAGTTGTAGACGACTACCTGCACATTCCCTACGGAGAGATTAACGAGGCTGCGGCGAATCAACCCCCGAATTCAAGAGCTCTATTAGCCGTTCAGCATTTGTTGCAGCACACGACTCAGATTGCTAGTGCAGTGTACGATCGAGCTAGTGCCCAGCATCAAGGATACCGCAGCAGCAGCGGGTATTTGAACGATCGCGAGGTAAAAATTTCTGGTATTCGGGATGTCGAGATTTTTCAAAGCTATTTGTGCTGGTGCGTTTTGGAAGGTAGCATTCACCCGGTACAACAAGAATTGTTTCCAATTTGCGTGATGTTGTACCCGAAACTTCATGTAAGTTGGGAGTTAGTGCAGGATATGCTGCTGATTTTGTTTTGGGAAATATGCGAGCGGCTTCCTGCTGAAGATTTAACGGTATTTGTACCTTACTTGCGTACTTTGACAGAGCTGTTTTCCAGGGATGTGTTTGATAATTAGGGAATTGGGCATCGGGCATAGGGCATGGGGTCGAAAAGCGGAACTCTCGCGGAGGGATTTGGCATAGGGAATTGCCAATCTCTATTTAAAACTAAAAGCTGCGACTGCCAAACATCCCCAACCAACAATAAAAGCAACTCCGCCCAGCGGGGTAATTGCACCCAGCCATTTGATGTCGCTCAAACTCAGGGCGTACAAACTGCCTGAAAAGATGATAGTGCCGGCAATAAAAGCCCATCCAGCCACTGCAAAAAAGGTTTGAGACTCTTGGGCGTGGCTCAAGAGTAAAGCGACGAGTAATAGAGCCAGGGCATGGTACATTTGATATCGGGCGCCGGTCTCAAAAATGGTTAAAGCTCGATCGCTCAATTGATTTTTCAAAGCGTGGGAGGCGAAAGCACCGCCTGCAACGGATAAACCTCCGAATACGGCTGCTGTTGCTATGAAAATGCGCGTTAGGATTAGCGTTGACATATTTGTTTAATTGGTAATTTGATGCGAGCCGGTCAACCGCAGATATAAGGCAGATGCAACGCAGATACACGCAGATAATTTCATTCTGATGAAAGCTGCGAAATGCAATGCAAGTCTATTACTTTAAATCGGCGAAGGAAAGGTGCGTGGCGCGCACCCTACGTTTATAAGAAAGTCGCTTTTTAACGGATATTTTTACCCTATTTGCGAACTGCTTCCAGCAACCTAGAATAGTAAAAGCTAGTGCTATTCATGGCTGTTCTGTTAATAACAAAGCCGTTGGTTTCTAGGATTTTGATAATATCAGCTTCGCGGTGCTGGTAAGCCCGGGTAGTTTTGCTGGGCCCTGGGAAAAGCTCACCAAATTTTTTGAGGGCGGTAAGTGCTAAGGTTTTGGGGGCAAAACTAAGAATTAGTCGCGATTCGGCGATCGAACTTAGGTGAGCGATCATTTCAGCAGCCTTATTTTGAGGATAGTGGATTAGCACATCCAAACAAATCACTGTGTGAAATTTGCCGGTTAAAGCTTCCAAATCTTGGGCGGCGAAGGAGATGTTGTAGAGCTTGCCGGGAACTGCTGTCGATCTATCGTAAGCTTCTGCTACCATTTTTTCTGAGATATCGCTAGCGCAAACAATTGCCCCAGCGTCAGCCAGAGGAATGCTCAGAGATCCTACACCGCAGCCGGCATCGCAGACACAAAGCCCGGATAAATTCCCGTCAGCTTGCAGCCATTCGATGACTGTATCCACCGTTTTCTGGTGCCCGGTGCGGATGTCTAGCTGAACTTTATTGACTTTGCCGTCGCCGTAAATTCGCTGCCACCGATCGAATCCCGTCGAGTTAAAATACTGTCTAACTATAGTCTTGTCGTCTACCAAATTCATCGATCTGCCTGCTGCTGAGTTATTGCCAACGGTTAGACATTATATAGCAATCCGGTTCGGAAAATGTGCAAATTGCAACAACCTATTTTAGATTTGCGATTTTAGATTTTAGATTAAAACGGCACATCTAAAATCTAAAATTGATCGGGTAATACCCGTTCGCACATTCCCACTTCATCAATTCTTTAATTTAAAATAGTAAAACAGGTTAAAAGAGTCGATGCCAAGTCAATTGCTTTGTCGCAGCATTTAAATGCCAGCGCAACAATTGAGTTGCCTGTTTTCCAATAATTCCCGAAATTCCGATCGCCCTTCTTGGAGATTCAGTTGCCAGGGCGATCGCACTTTCGGCATCGCAAATTCCCCACTCCACCAAATTCTGAACTCCCGCCAACAGCGGCAGAGTTGTACCTGCCAAAGTAGCAGATTCCAGGGGCGAGTGGTAATCTAATCTTACCCAAGCTGTACCTTTTCTGACTTCAATTTGTCGGGAATCCCAAGGATAAACACCGTCAGGCAAACCCAAAGGAGCCAAAGCATCGCTCACTAAAAAAACGCCTTTTTGATACCTACCAGCGCGTAGCAAAAAATCAATCATTGTCGGAGAAACGTGCTTGCCGTCGGCAATTAAACCGCATTTTACGCCCGGATAAACAATCGCCGCTCCCAATAAACCCGGTTCTCGGTGGTGCAAACTCGGCATCGCATTAAAAGCGTGAGTTACCATTGAAGCTCCCCGCTCAAATGCTTGCTGTGCCTGCTCAGCCGTCGCTTGGGAGTGTCCAAGACTGACGGAAATTCCCAAACTTTGCAAATAGGAAATGACTTCGCCAGTGCTGTCTAACTCCGGCGCTAAAGTAATTATTTTGACAATATCGGCACAATCTCCTAAAACTCGCTTGACATTTTCTATAGTTAGCGGTAACAAAAACTCAACTGGGTGAGCGCCTCGCTTCAGGGGGTTGAGAAAAGGGCCTTCGAGATGAACGCCGAGAATTTCCGCTGTTTTGGGTTTAATTCTTGCGCGATCGGCGGTTTGTACAGTGCGGATATAATCAGCTATAGTCGAGAGCGATCGCCTAAACTTATCCAGCGAAGTTGTCACCAAAGTCGGCAAAAAAGCATCGACTCCCTGATTCCACAAAAATTGACAAATTTTTGGCAAAATTTCAATATGCTTGTTTTCTAAATCGGGAAAAGCAAAACCCATGGCGCCGTTAATCTGCAAGTCAACACCGCCTAGAGAAAGCCAATCGCCTGCTACATCAAGCACTTGCAAATCGGGAGGACAAATCCGTTTAAATACAGCGTCCATTGGCCAAACTTCTTGAATGATGCCCGTTTCGTCAACAGCAAGCATCTGCAAATCCTTGCAACCGGGGAGGCGAACATTGAGAATATCTGTGCGGGCGGCAGGTGGGGTTGTGGCTTCAGTCATCCGATTTTAGATTTTAGATTTTAGATTTAATATTCGCTACGGATAAATCCGGTGGCTGTCGATGAGGAGGGGGAGCTTTTTGCTTTTTGCTGGCTGCAGAGCTGCTCAGACGGGGGCTTGTGGCAAAATTGCTTTTAAGGGTCAGTTTTGGTACAAAATATCTAAATTTGAGTTAACGCAATCATTTAAAATTAGCATTTATCTGAAATCTCAAATCTGAAAATTTTATGAATCAAGCGACAGTTGGAATTATCATGGGTAGCGATTCGGATTTACCAACCATGAAAGATGCGATCGCAGTTTGCGAAGAATTCAGTGTTGCTTGCTCCGTGGCGATAGTCTCGGCGCACCGGACCCCTGAGCGCATGGTGGAATATGCCCAAACCGCTCACCAACGAGGCTTGAAAGTCATTATCGCAGGTGCCGGGGGAGCGGCGCACCTCCCAGGTATGGTAGCATCTTTAACCCCCTTGCCAGTAATTGGGGTGCCTGTACCGAGTCGGCACCTGCAAGGGATAGATTCGCTGTACTCGATCGTGCAAATGCCAGCCGGGATACCCGTAGCAACAGTGGGGATCGGCAACGCTAAGAATGCTGGCTTGCTGGCAGTTCAGATACTGGCAGCTCATCAGCCGGAATTGCTAGAGCGAGTTTTGCATTACCGCAAAACTTTGTCCGAATCTGTACTGAAAAAACAAAATCAACTAGAAGAGCTAGGCTATCATAACTATCTCAATCTCAACAAATAATCCATAAACTTTTGTAGTAAGATTGGAAAGTTTTCCGAATATTGCTGAGCTTACTAGCCGTAAAGAGGGTAAAAGTGATTAAAATGACTGTCGGAAAGAAAAAGTCGAAACAAGTCAGGCGGGAGACTTTAAATTTGCCAGCAGCTAAATTTTTTACGAAAGTCAACAGGTTGAAGAAGTTACAAAGGGCGATCGCCCGCCTCACTCCAAGTTGGCAAGCCTGCATACCTTTAGCAGCAATCATCGTCTTGGTGTGGGGATATGCGGCGGTAGCCCAAACAGCTCCCGCGCCAACCACCGAGGAACAATTAGCAAGCCTTAAGGTGGGCATGGATACCATGTGGGTCATGGTGGCGGGGATGCTAGTGTTCTTTATGAACGCCGGTTTCGGTATGTTGGAAACCGGTTTTTGCCGTCAGAAAAATGCCGTGAACGTGTTGTCCAAAAACTTGATTGTTTTTGCGCTTTCTACGATCGCATTTTGGGCGATCGGCTTTGGCTTAATGTTCAGCAATGGCAACGATTTTATCGGCAGCAGCGGATTTTTTCTGTGGAATGTAGCCGACAACAGCCCTGCCACAGGAGAGGCTTATCAAGGCATTTTCGAGTCGCTTAACTGGACGGGAGTCCCCCTCAACGCTAAATTCTTTTTCCAATTAGTTTTTGCGGGAACTGCTGCGACGATCGTTTCTGGAGCAGTTGCAGAGCGAATTAAATTCCTTGAATTCTTAATTTTCTGCTTGCTGCTAGTAGGCATTGCTTACCCGATTACCGGACACTGGATTTGGGGCGGCGGCTGGCTGGCAGACGCAGGCTTCTGGGATTTTGCCGGTTCGACGGTGGTTCACTCGGTTGGCGGTTGGGCGGCTTTGATGGGAGCAGCATTTTTGGGGCCGCGGCTTGGTAAGTACCGCGACGGCGATACTGTGGCGATGCCGGGACACAATATGAGCATTGCCACCCTGGGCTGTTTGATTCTGTGGTTGGGTTGGTTCGGGTTCAATCCCGGTTCGACAATGGCAGTCGATCCAAATGCGATCGCCCATATTGCGATCACCACCAACACTGCTGGTGCCTTCGGGGGAGTTGCTGCAACCATTACTGCTTGGCTGTACCTGGGCAAACCCGACCTTTCGATGATTATCAACGGCATCCTTGCGGGCTTAGTCGGCGTAACAGCGAGCTGCGCTTGGATTAACGTGCCCAACTCTGCCATAATCGGCACGATCGCCGGCATTATGGTAGTTTTCGCAGTAACTTTCTTCGACAACTTGAAAATTGATGATCCTGTAGGCGCAACTTCAGTTCACTTAGTCTGTGGCATCTGGGGAACTCTGGCAGTTGGGCTGTTTGCTGACGGGCCTACAACTGGGCTTTATACCGCAGGCCCCGCAGCCGGATTGCTTTTGGGCGGAGGTTTCGGTCAACTCTGGGCGCAGTTGGTCGGCATTATCTCTGTAGGGGGGATGACCGTGCTGCTGAGTACGATTTTTTGGCTGGCACTCAAAGCTTTGCTGGGTATCCGCGTTTCTGCTTTAGAGGAGGCGGAAGGTTTGGATATCGGCGAACACGGGATGGAAGCTTACACGGGGTTTGTGAAGGAAACGAGCTTGGATAACAGAAGTGAGACCAGCTACGGCGGTTATGGTGGGGGTTCTGGAGGCAAGACTAGCAAACTGTAGAGCGTGCGAAGAGATCGATCAATTCAGCTTTCGTGTCCTAGATTAGCTATTTATCAGCTAATTCACGCCTTTATTCAGAAAAACCACACTCTGAAATAGCCACTAACTTATGGCTGTCTATCGTTGTGCTCGCGTTTCTATCTTCGATGCGAATGCGGGCATATTTTTATTTTTAGTTGACCTTTAATGTCTTAAAGATGGCGTTGCACAATTTGAGGATGATTATTGTGGGGTGTCCCGCCTGTTGTGAAAATACAAAGGAGGGTCTACCAGAACAAATCAGAGAAAAAAATCACAATCATCCCGCTATTCTGCAACGCCTTAAATATAGTAGTTTCCGATTGCATGAGATGTGCGTCTGTCATTGGTAATGGGGAATTGAGAATCTGTAACTAACGAACTTTGCAAGCTGGTGTATTGATTAGAGTTTACCGGCAATGGCTTTAAGTTCTTCAACGACGCGCTTGTTATTGGGATTCGTGCTGCCATCAAGGCGGGCGGAGACAACAGTGATTATTTCTAGTATATCTTTAGCTAAATCCTCGTCACAGCTAGTATTTTCGGTTTGATTTATAATCACTACCTCTGTCCCAAAGTGTTCGCACAAATTAAAAATTAGTTCAGAACCAAATCTCAGCAGTCTGTCTTTGTGAGTTAATACCAACCTTTCGACTTGATTGTCTGCGATCGCCCGAATTAGATGTTGTAAACCCCGCTTACTGTAATTAACCCCAGAACCTACATCCTCAATGATTTGGAATTGCCACCCCTGAGATGCACAAAACAATTCCAAAACTTGTTTTTGTCTGTCTAAATCATCTTTTTGGTTGTGACTGCTAACCCGAGCGTAAGCAATGGTTAAAGCGCCGTTGGGTTTTAAGCCGAGAAGATGAGCTAGGTCATAGCGTCTGTGACCATTAGCCGTGCGTTCGGGTATTAGCTTGCCTTCGGCTTCCCATCTTCGCAAGGTGGAAGCGCTCACACCTTTAAGTTTGGCTGCTTCAGTTATAGTTAATTTTTTCATTTTTGGATTTTAGCATCAGAAATGGGTAATTTCGGTAAGTTTTAGATATATTTATGTCCCCGTCTGCGGGTTGGACAAGTCCGATTTATGTGCAAGAAAGTTTGGTAGGCAGATTTTTTATGGTAAAGTAGTGCCAAAAAGCAAAGTTCTGCATCGCCGCCCTTGCCCAACACAGCACAGTGCTTGATTATTACAAGAATTGAGGCTTTAATTGAGCGGTAAAATTTGATGCAGCAATGAGTGCAAATTATTCGGTGTGATGGCTGCAAATAGCTTGAGTTTATGGATAAGTTTGGAGGAGGTAGCAGAAGTAGAACTCATAAATCCCTCTTAGGGATGGAAGTTAGCCGATCAAAAACTGTTCCGGTTTGGGCTTTGCTATCTTTGGTGACGAACGGGGTACTGATACTTACAGTCACTCAACTACTGCTGCGGGGAAACAAGTTGACAGAAAGCTTCCAGGCGAATGATGCGGTGACGGCAGAAGCGGCCCAGGAACAAATTGACCAACCGGCGATCTCTGCAAAGGCAGTGCTAGACGTGCCCGTTCCCGGGCCGCGACATAAATGGACTTACCAGCAGTGGGTGACGCAGTTGGGTCGCGAAGCTGAGGCGGCGGCGGCGAATCGACCCTCAAGACTGAGTGTTTTGGCTGGGGATTCTCTGAGTATGTGGTTTCCGACCAAGTTGTTACCAGTTGATCGAATTTGGCTGAATCAAGGGATTTCGGGGGAGACTTCCCTGGGTTTGCTGAAGCGGTTGCAGTTGTTCGATCGCACTGCGCCGGATACAGTGTTTGTGATGATTGGGATTAACGATTTGTTGCGGGGGGCCAGCGACGAAGGGATTTTGGACAACCAGCGGCAGATAATTCGCGATTTGCGGTGGGCTCACCCCAAAGCACAAGTGGTTGTTCAGTCGATTTTGCCGCACAGCGGGGAACAAGCTACTTGGGAAAATCGCGATCGGCTGTTGGCGATTCCTAACAGTCGGATTAGGTCAATAAATCGACGGCTGAAAGAAATTGCTAGTTCGGAAAATGTTTTGTATCTGGATTTGTACCCGCTGTTTGCGGATGCTGACGGCAATTTGCCAACTGAACTCAGCACAGACGGCTTGCACCTTAACGATCAAGGTTATCTGGTTTGGCGATCGGCTCTCCAACTATTCGATCAGATGCAGTTGAAAAATGAGTCATGAGTCATTAGTCATTAGTCATTAGTTAGAAAGATAAAGGATAAAGTAACATTCTCCCCAACTCTCCCCCTCTCCTCCTCCGACTCTCCCCAACTCAAAACTCCCGCCCTCTCCTCAACTCCCCCTCTCCGACTACTCTGCGATCACTGGCTATGTCAAGTATCCACTGATAGATTAAGAAACATGATAGTTAGCCATTTAGTATAGGGTGATACAGAATAATTGTTCGTACAAATGGTGCAATCCAAAAGGCATAGACCATTAGATTGATAGTTGACGAATTTAGATGAGTCCGGCTATACAAAGTCGGGAGGTTGAGGATTGGGGAATTATCTATTGAAGATTTGTTCCGCTAAAACACGGACTTAAAACCAAATAACTATTGCATCTAAAATCCTCGCATCTAAAATCGGCTCGGTCTTCCTTAAAAATTGCTGAGTATGAGAAGGTACAACTAACGTGATCAAAAAAAGTTTAACGATCGGCATCATCGCGCTGTGGCTGTTAAGCGTACCGCTAACGGACAATGCCTTAGCTCAAGATGCTGCTGGTACTGCTGCTGCAGTGGTGCCGAATCCGATCGACACCGGCGATACGGCCTGGATGTTGGTTTCCGCAGCACTGGTATTACTAATGACACCGGGGCTGGCGTTTTTCTACGGGGGACTGGTGCGATCGCGCAACGTCCTCAACACCATGATGATGAGCTTAGTCATGATGGGACTGATCGGCGTCACCTGGACGCTGTGGGGCTACAGTTTGGCCTTTGACGTTTCGACTCCAGCGTCCGAAGGCTTTGGGAAAGGGATCGAAACCTTCATCGGCGGTTTCGACTGGATGTTCTTGAACAACGTCACGGCCGACAAACCAGATCCGATCGGCTACGCACCGACCATACCCCACCAAGTCTTCATGGTTTACCAGATGATGTTCGCCATCATCACTCCGGCCTTGATTTCAGGGGCGATCGTCGAACGGGTAACATTTAAAACCTATTTCTGGTTCGTACTGCTGTGGTCTACCTTCATTTACTCTCCTTTAGCCCACTGGGTTTGGGGTAGAGGCTGGCTGGGGGCGATGGGAGCTTTAGACTTTGCCGGCGGCACAGTCGTGCACATCAGTTCCGGTGTGTCTGCCGTTGTCGCAGCTTGGGTAATCGGACCGCGCAAAGACCATTTGAACAAGCCCCACACCCCCCACAACGTACCCTACGTCTTGCTGGGAATTGGGCTGCTGTGGTTCGGCTGGTTTGGCTTCAACGGTGGTAGTGCTTTGGGTTCTGGTTCTTTAGCAACAGTGGCTTTTGTCACCACCATGATCTCAACAGCAGCAGGCGGTTTAACTTGGACAATCCTGGAATGGGTGCTCAGAGGCAAACCGACAGCAGTGGGAATTGCTAGCGGTTTCCTAGCGGGATTGGTGGGCATCACACCTGCGGCTGGATTCGTGCTGCCAGTGGGGGCGCTTTTGATCGGATCGATCACTTCGGTTTGCTGCTTCTTTGCGGTTAGTTTCCGGGCTAAGCTGGGATTTGACGACTCTTTGGATACCTTCCCGATTCACGGCTTAGGCGGAACTGTGGGTGCGATACTGACTGGTGTGTTTGCGACTAAAGCGGTGAACGCTGCCGGAAATGACGGGCTGTTTGCCGGGAATCCGGGGCTAATCGTCACCCAGTTTGTAGGCGTTCTAGCTACTTACGTGTTTGCGGCTGTCGGCACTTTTGTGATCCTGAAAATTTTGGAACAGTTTATGGAACTGCGAGTGCCGTCATCTACTGAAGACCAAGGTTTGGATATTGGTCAGCACGGGGAAGAAGCTTACGGTGAGGATTTTGCCGGCGGTTTCAGTTCGTTTGAATCGAGTTCTCCTTTTGCGCCGAAGAAGGTGTAAAGCTGATTTTTTGAATAAGTTCGATCGTGCAGAGACTCAGCTATCTGGGTCTCTCTGCTTTTTTAAGTTTTTTTTTTACGAACCGCGTCTTCGCGATTCATTCCTTCTTCCCTCTCATGTGTCGATCGTATAAATAGCATATCCCCTCTTCGCTACTGAGCCAATAAGCCCGATCGCACCCCACGCATTCTAAAATCAAAGGTAATTCACCTAGATTTCAACTCGATACCGCATGGATACTAAAGCTTTTAAACGATCGCTCCAACAGTCGGAAAACTACCACCGCAAGGGTTTCGGACACGAAGCTGAGGTAGCTGGGGTAATGCAGACGGCTTATCAAAGCAGTCTGATCCAGCAAATTCGCGACAATAATTACAGACTCGAACGCGGCGCAGTCACGATCCGACTGGCTCAGGCTTTTGGTTTTTGCTGGGGGGTGGAACGCGCTGTAGCTATTGCTTACGAGACTCGCCAGCATTTCCCAACCGAACGGATTTGGATTACTAATGAGATTATTCATAATCCGTCTGTCAATCAGCATTTGCGGGATATGGAAGTTGGTTTTATTGCTGTTGAGAATGGGCAGAAAGATTTTTCGGTTGTCGATAGCGGCGATGTGGTAATTTTACCGGCTTTTGGGGCGAGTGTCCAAGAAATGCAGTTGCTTAATGATAAGGGCTGCAAGATTGTTGATACTACTTGTCCTTGGGTTTCTAAGGTTTGGAATACTGTTGAAAAGCACAAAAAAAAGGATTATACTTCGATTATTCACGGTCAGTACAAGCATGAGGAAACTGTTGCTACGAGTTCTTTTGCTGATAAGTATTTGATTGTGCTGAATTGGCAAGAAGCTGAATATGTCAGCAATTATATCTTGCATGGGGGCGATCGCGCTGAGTTTCTGGCTAAGTTTAGTAAGGCTTATTCTGCTGGTTTTGACCCGGATCGGGATTTAGAAATGGTGGGGATTGCTAACCAAACTACTATGCTCAAAACTGAGACAGAGAATATTGGCAAGTTGTTTGAAAAAACGATGATGCGGAAGTTCGGGCCGGAGAATTTGAGCGAGCATTTTCTGAGTTTTAATACTATCTGCGATGCGACTCAGGAACGGCAAGATGCTATGTTGAGTTTGGTTGAGGAAAAGCTGGATTTGATGCTGGTGATTGGGGGTTTTAATTCTTCTAATACTACGCATTTGCAGGAAATTGCGATCGACAAAACTGTTCCTTCTTATCACATTGATTGTGCAGAGCGCATTTTACCGGGAAATCGGATCGAACACAAGCCTTTGGGGGCAGATTTGGTCGTAGCTGAAGGTTGGCTACCGGATGGTAAAATTGTGGTGGGTGTGACTTCGGGTGCTTCTACGCCTGATAAGGTTGTTGAGGATGCGATCGATCGCATTTTCGCGATGAAAGCAGCGGCTGCGATTGTGTAATTATATTGTTGCGGCACTGCACTCGGAATCATAATTTTCTCAGTTAATTTTCTCAGTGCAGGACGAGTGTCTCTTTGCGAGTGCGATCGAGACGCTCGCTCGCAAAAAGATATAATTCCGATGTTAAACTAATTTCAACTCATTCATTCTCCCCAATTACCCGATCGATCGCATTTCTGATACTATTCACCCGCGTCATCGCCTCTGTGAATTTCTCCCTGCCTCCAAAAAAAATTATTTTTTAAATAAAATATTAAAAAATCGCCTTTTTTTTGGGGTAAAAAGCTTGACTTGGCTATTTTGATAATGTATTATTTAATAATGGGAATATTAGCAAAATTAAAATTTATGTCACCACTACCATTATCTAAAATATACCCCAAAAATCAACTGGAGTCAATAGGTAAAAATTCTTTTATTTGCGCCGCAATTTGAAACTGCCCAAGGAACAGGAACGATACAAAACTCGATACAAAAAAAGGTGAATTAAGCTTTGCAGGTTATCCTAGATTGTCTGGTGCCTGCCTGAATCACGAGACGCAAGAGAGCGATTTATGCCATCTCCGACTTAAGGCGGATGCGAGGAAGAGCGAGGCTAAACTAAACACAAGATTGATCGCACATTTGAACCTTAAATTTATAGGCTTTAGTCGCCGTCTCTGAGCGCGCCAAAAACTCGGGTAGTCTTAATCCAGCTAAAATAAAAAAAAGCAGGACTCGCGCGCCGAGTATTTCATGAAACAATCACTGACTCCCCAAATCACAGCAGGTATCGGAATGGTAGTGGCGCTGCTAATTTTCAATGCGGCAACTTCCTACCGCAATACTCTCAAGTTAGTCGAAAACGAACGCTTGGTGAGCCACACTCACCGAGTTTTAACCGAACTCGAAGCCACGCTTTCCACATTAAAAGATGCTGAAACCGGACAGCGCGGTTATTTGCTGACGGGAGAAGAACGTTATTTAGAACCGTATCACAGCGCGATCGCCCGCATCAACCAACAAGTAGTCGGATTGCAGCAGCTAACCGCTGACAACAACCTGCAGCAACAGCGCATTCGCAACTTGAAAATTGCGATCGACTCTAAATTAGCCGAACTTGAAGGAACCATCAATCTGCGACGCCAACAAAACTTAGCAGCAGCCCTGCAGCAAGTAAAATCCGGTAGGGGAAAGCAAATCATGGGCGACATTCGGCAGCAGATAGCCGCCATGACTGCGGAAGAAACTCAGCTATTGCAGCAGCGCGCCCGAGAATCTCAAACGAGTGCTAATTTGACAATCCTGACTTTTACCGTTGCTGCTTTACTAAATTTCTTGTTGATGGTGTTGGTTTACTATTTGGTGAAGCGCGATCGAACTTTGCGCGACAATGCCGAAATCAAGCAAAATCAACTGTTAGAACAGCTAGAACAAGATCGCCACTCCCTACAATTAACGGAAGAACGTTTCCGCCTCGCCATTCTCAACGCACCGCTGCCAATTATGCTGCACGCTGAAAACGGAGAAGTTTTGCAAATTAACTGCGCTTGGACTGAACTCTCAGGCTATGAATATTCCGAAATTCCCACAATTGAAGATTGGACAGAAAAAGCTTACCACAGCCGCAAATCCCTAGTGCAAGCAGATATCGATCGACTGCACCAATTAAACGCGCGCATTTCTGAAGGCGAATATATGATTGCCACAGCCAGTGGCGAAAGCCGAATTTGGGACTTTTTTTCCGCACCTTTAGGCAAGCTTTTTGACGGCAGAAGTTTAGTAATTAGTACCGCCATTGACGTGACTGCGCGCAAACAAGCAGAAGCGGAAATTCGGATGCTCAACGCTACGTTAGAACGGCGAGTGGAACTCCGCACCAATCAACTTCAAGCAGCTAACGAAGAATTAGAATCTTTCGCCTATACCGTTGCTCACGATTTGCGTGCTCCTCTGCGGGGAATGCAGGGATTGGCTGAAGCTTTATTAGAAGATTACCGCGACATCCTCGACGAACTAGGTCAAGAATACGCCCAGCAAATTGTTAATTCGGGGCAACAATTAGAAGAATTAATCCAAGATTTGCTAGCTTACAGCCGCCTCAGCCGCAGTGATTTATCGCTGCAAGTTTTAGAGTTAGAATCTGCTGTCGCCGAAGCAATTGCTATGGTACAAGCCGACGCTAAATCCAGGGGCGCTCAAATCAGTGTTCAATCACCCTTGCCTGCGGTAATTGCCCACCGCGTTACTTTAGTTCAAGTAATCGCCAATCTGCTAACCAATGCTATAAAATTTGTGGAAGGCGCATCCCCCCAATTGCAGATATGGGCCGAGGAACTTGAGCTGCCTCAAGAGGGACAGAGAGACACGGATACAGCGGGAGAATTGGAAAGGGGAACTGTGGGAGAGTGGGAACATTCCCAGTTACTTATGGCCAGTTGCCTATTGCCAGTCGGCTTCATCCGTCTTTGGGTAGAAGACAATGGCATCGGTATTGCTGCAGAACATCAAAAACGCATTTTTAGGGTTTTTGAACGGCTGCACGGTATCGAATCTTACTCCGGAACTGGTATAGGATTAGCTATTGTAAAAAAAGGAGTCGATCGCATGGGCGGTCAAGTTGGAGTGGAATCTCAATTAGGACAAGGCAGTCGATTTTGGATACAACTGAGGAAGCATGACGCAAACGCAGACAATTTTACTGGTGGAAGATAACCCCGTTGATGTTTTGTTGATGCAGCGGGCATTTCGGAATGAGACTTTTGCTAATACTTCGCTGCAAATTGTCCGAGATGGAGATGCAGCGGTTTTTTATTTAAATGGTGACGGAGAGTACAGCGATCGCGATCGCTATCCTTTACCTGCGATAATTTTACTAGATTTGAAATTGCCCAGGCGGTCCGGTCACGAAGTTCTGGTTTGGCTGAGGCAGCAGCCGGAACTAAAACGCTTGCCGGTGGTTATGCTTACTTCTTCTAGGCAAACACTTGATGTCAAGCGAGCTTACGATTTAGGGGTAAATTCTTATTTAGTCAAACCAGTCGGGTTTGCTTCTTTATTAGAAATGATGCAGAGTTTTAGGGAGTATTGGCTCAACTATACCGAACTACCGGAACCGAGAGAATTTAGTGGTTTGTAGTGGCTGTTTATCGGTTTTTATTGCTTGTTTCCTCGTTACCAGGCTGTTCCTGGTAACGAGTGAATTAAGTTTTTAGTGAGGAATCCCGTCATTTTTTTTAAAGGGCAACCTCCCAGATTTTTATTAGGAGTGATTGATCGGGGCTATAGCTAACAGCCAAATTATAAGTTGTTAAAGTGGTACACATTCTAGTAATTGACGACAACCCAACAGATAGGCTGCTCGTCAAACGCGAGTTAGAGCGGCAATTGCCGCAATTGCAAATAACGGAAATTTCAGACGATAGATTATTCGAGGAAGCACTGAAACGAGGGGGATTCCATCTGGTAATTACCGATTACCAGCTACGCTGGACAAACGGTTTAGATGTGCTGAAAACTATCAAAGCCAGTTATCCAGAATGCCCGATTGTAATGTTTACGAATACTGGCAATGAAGAAATTGCTGTAGAGGCGATGAAATCAGGATTGGACGACTACATTATCAAGTCGCCGAAGCACTACGTCCGCCTTTGCGTTGCTGTTCGTGCAGTGCTCGATCGAGTTGCAGCCTGGGAACGAGTTGCTCGACTGGAAAACCAACTTCATTCTCTGCTAGAACGCTTAAATGTCGGAGTTTTTCGAGCGAGTTCCGAGGGGCAGCTTTTGGAAAGCAATCAAGCTTTTTTGCGCTTGTTTGATACCAGCAATTTAGCAGATGTCCAAGGGATTTATCTCCAGCAATTGTTTGTCCAACCCCTAGATTCAGGGAAGTCTTGGTCTCAAAATATCGAAATTACATTTCCTTTGGCAGACGGTCGAGTAAAATGGATTCGGTTTACTCAATATCTCTACAGCGCAGAAGGTGAAAGTACAATTGAGGGATTGGTAGAAGATATTACTGAGATCAAGCAGGCTGAACTTGCTTTGCGGGAATTTAATGAAACTTTGGAAGAGCGGGTGAGAGAGCGTACTGCTGAGTTAGAAGAAGTTAACGCACAGCTCGAATCGTTTACCTATTCAGTTTCTCACGACTTGCGCGCTCCTCTGCGGGGAATTTTGTTTTTTGCTGAAATGTTGCTTAAAGATAAAGCCAGCGAGTTGGATGCTACCGCACAGGATTACTTGTCTCGGATTAATGATGCTGCAAGTCTGATGAATACTTTAATCGAAAATTTGCTAGAGTACAGCCGCCTCAGCAAAGCTAACTTACCACTAAAAGCAGTTTCTCTTCATTTAATTGTAGCTCAATCGATCGCGCAACTAGAGGTTGAAATTGCCCACAAACAAGCTCGGATAACGGTTGTCGAACCGCTACCTACGGTGTTGGCCAATCCTGCTACGCTGCTGCAAGTCTTGGTTAACTTGCTCTCCAATGCTATTAAGTTCGTGCAGCCTGGGATAGAGCCGCAGGTGCGAGTTTATGCAGAAGCCGAGGAGGAATGTATCTATCTTTGGGTAGAAGACAACGGCATTGGTATTGCAGAAAAATTTCAAGAGAGGATTTTTGGGTTGTTTGATCGCCTGCACGGTCAAGAAGTGTACCCAGGGACGGGAATAGGGCTGGCGATAGCGAACAAAGGAGTCGATCGAATGGGGGGTGCGATCGGGCTGAAATCGACTCTGGGAATCGGTACCCGCTTCTGGGTAAAATTACGCAAGTGCCAGAGTTGAGGAAGGAAGTTCGGCAACGCGCAGTGAATCGTGATTTAAAAGATGAGGTTGCCACTAAGAGGCTTTTAACAGCAATATTCTGCTGTAGCTGACAAGCATCAATCCCCGCTCTTCTTCACACCAGCACACAGAATAAACAAGTAGTATAGTGAGAGTTAACTGAGCTCTTGCACCGTTCCCGGCTGAGCATGGTTTCTGATCGGTTTTACAACAACTTACTTAATTCATTTGGTTGTGGGCACGCCCCTAAAAGGCGGGTTGAGAATATTACAAGCTGTAAAATATAATAAAATACAAGCAAATACAATAAATTTATTGGCAAGTCTAATTAACCCACCAAGTACATATTTAAATTGTCGAGATTGCTCAATAACGTATTGTTAGATTTAAGAATGTTTGCGCTGATACAAAAACTAAAAGGCTAATGCTGTCTATTCTGTTAATCGACGACAACCCGAACGATCGCCTGATGATCGATCGAGAACTGAGGAAAACTTTTCCCGATTTAGAAATTAAGTCCGTTATTGATATCCAAACTCTAGAACACATCCTGGCAGCCGGGGGTTTTGATATAGTAATTACCGACTATCAACTGCACTGGAGCGACGGATTAACTATTCTCCAAAAAGTTCACAGCCGCTACCCGAATTGTCCGGTAATTATGTGTACTGACAGCGGCAGCGAACAAGTGGCAGTCGAAGCGATGAAAGCGGGTTTGAGCGATTACGTGTTCAAAGGGCGGCACTTCAAGCGGCTGGCGGGGGCCGTGGGCGAAAGCTTGAAAAAACAGCAGTTGCGCGAGAACTACGCGAAAACGTCGGCGCAGTTGGCAATTTCGGAGGAAAGACTGAGGTTGGCGATCGAAGCCTCGAAAATGGGAACTTGGGATTGGAATGTATTAACTGGCGAGGTGGTTTGGTCGGAGGGACACGAACTGTTATTCGGTTTGGAAAAAGGCAGTTTTCCGGGAACTTACGAAGCGTTTTTTAGCTGCATTCACCCGGATGACCAAGCCTCGATCGCCCGGGCTGTTGCCTTTGCTTTAGAAAACAAAATAGAATACCAATACGAATTTAGAGTCATTTGGCTCGACGGCAGCTTGCACTGGATCGCCAGTAGGGGCAAGTTTTTTGATGATGATACAGGTAAATCGGTGCGATCGAGCGGCGTGGTTTGGGATATTACCGATCGCAAATTATCGGAAGCGAGGGTGCAAGAAAGCGAGGAAAACTTGCGCTTTGCCCTAGAAGCAGCTAACATGATCGCTTTTACCTGGGATGTGGCATCGGGGGAAGTCCGCCGCTCGTCCAATGCCGAAACACAGATGGGTTTGGGCCCAGACAGCACCTTTGGTACTTTTGAGCAAAAAAAGAATGCGGTGCATCCAGAAGACCGCGAAAGGTTTTTGGCAGATGTGGATGCCGCACTCAGCGGGACGGGAGTTTACGAGTCGGAATACCGCAAATTGCGACCCGACGGCTCAGTGATTTGGCTTCACGACAAAGGGCGGGTGTTTTTTGACGCATCTGGCACACCCCTTCGGTTGTCTGGCGTGGCGATCGACATTACGGATCGCAAACAGTTAGAATACGACCGCTCGCGCGCGTTGGGCCGTGAGCGGTCGTATTTGCGCCGCCTGCAAAAGTTAACCTCCGCGTCAGTTGCTATCAACTCCACGTTGTCGGTGGCAGAAATACTTCAGTTAGCTGCCGATAGCGCCCGCCAAATTCTGGAAGTCCACCAGGTAGCAGTCAACCTCAACCCTGCAGCCAACTGGGATGCGGGAATTAGCAAGTTTTCCATGTCAGAAAAATACGCCGCGTGGCAAGATTACTGCGAAGATCCAGACGGTACGGGCATTTACCAACAAGTTTGCCAGCACCAACAGGCGATGCGAATGACTCAAAGCGAGTTAGAGGCTCATCCGGCGTGGCGGGGGTTCGGCAAGGCTGCGGGGAAGCATCCGCCGATGCGGGGCTGGCTGGCTGTACCGCTGACGACTCGGGACGGCAGAAATCTGGGATTGATTCAGTTGTCGGACAAGTATGAGGGGGAGTTTGCCGAAGATGACCAAAGTATTTTAATGCAGTTGGCTCAGGCGGTGTCGGCGGCGATCGACAATGCCCGGCTTTACGAGGAATCTCAGCAGGCAAATCGGATGAAAGATGAGTTTTTGGCAACTCTTTCTCATGAGTTGCGATCGCCTTTAAACGCGATTTTGGGCTGGGCGCAACTGCTGCAGCAACGCAGTTTCAATCCGGCTGCTACTGGGCGGGCTTTAGAAACGATCGAGCGAAATGCTAAATTGCAAACTCAATTGATTGATGATTTGCTGGATATTTCTAGAATTATTCGCGGCAAGTTGACTTTGAATCCTTCTGCGGTAAATATGATTTCTATGGTGGAAGGAGCGGTGAATACGGTGCGGTTGGCCGCCGATGCTAAGTCGATCGATTTGCGGTTTGCAATTGTAGATTTGGGCTTGGAGACTGCTGAATTTTCCGAACTTGGGAAGGTTTCTGGTAATCCTGAATCTCAGTTAAATCCGAGATTTTGGGTATCAGGAGACCCCGGCCGCTTGCAGCAAGTAATTTGGAATTTGTTGACGAATGCGATTAAGTTTACGCCGCGCGGGGGGCGAGTTGAAATCCGGCTTTCGAGAGTTGATTCGGAGGTTGAGCTGGCTGTTACCGACACGGGAATTGGGGTTGCTCCGAATTTTTTGCCTTACGTGTTTGACTCTTTCCGCCAAGCGGATGCTACGATTACTCGCAATTATAGCGGTTTGGGGCTGGGTCTGGCGATCGTCCGACAGTTGGTAGAACTCCACGGCGGCACCGTTTGGGCCCAGAGTCCGGGACTGGATATGGGATCGACTTTTAGTTTCCGCCTCCCTGCGATGCAGCTAAATTCGATCGCCGGCGAGGAAGCGCAGGTTTTGGCTGGCGCTGGTAATTTACTGGGAGTTAAGGTGTTGCTGGTTGATGACGAGGTTGATTCGCGGGAATTTATGAGGTTTGTCTTGACAGATTCCGGGGCCGCTGTCATGGCTGCATCGTCTGCTGCTGAGGCGTTTGAGGTGGCTTCGCAGTTTGGACCGGATGTTGTGGTCAGCGATATCGGAATGCCGGAGGAAGATGGCTATTCGCTGCTACGAAGGCTGCGTTCTTTGGACACGCAGACAGGGAAATTTTGGGTGATCGCTCTGACGGCTTATGCTAGGGATGAAGACCGCGATCGTGCTTTTGCTGCTGGTTTCGATCGACATCTGTCTAAACCTGTGCAACCCGATGTGTTGGTAGAGACTATAGTCAAGTTGAGGCAGCAAGGGCGAACAACTTAGAAAATTCTATTAATAATTGATAATTGGTAATGGGAATTGGCAATTGTGTTTGTAGTGACCGAAAGCATCCAGGATACAAGCCCCCGGATTCATTCCTTCGGAGACTCAGGACCCAGAAATAAAAAACCTGTATCCGATGAAACTTGCCCTCCGAATTTATCCGTGGGGTCAATTCTTCAATTCTTCAATTCTTTAATCTAAAATCTAAAATCTAAAATCGATTGACGACTTTAATCCTGGTAAAACTCGCTCGGACTTGCCTTCCTCACTACCAATCTATAATGCTGATTTTACCGGACACCACCTGATTAACCGGACTTGATATGGACGGAAATCGATCAAGTGAGAAATATAAAAATTTGTATTTTTCAAACTCTTCAACTTCTGCTTGTGGGGCATTGCTTCTAGCCCGCCTAAAATATGCAATTTCTATGCCGATTAGGTGAGGGGTTTGTGTTAATATGCTAAAATATCCAACAACCACGCGGTAATAATTAGGTGGACAAACTTCAGACAGATATAGAGGCAATTTACTCTCAAATTGAGGAATTGCGCCGGGAACGCCAGCAGCTTAGTATTGCCGATGTTGTCCCAGCCGGTGATTCGCCCCAAGCGATCGCCGATGCTTATCGGCGTCACGCAAGGGAAACGGCACAAGTGTCGGCAGAAGTCAAGGGGATTGATGATGCGATCGCGGCTCTGTCTGCTCAACTAAGTCAGAAACAGCAGAAGTCGGTAAAGTTGCAAAGAATCACTCCGATGGAGGAGCAAGTTGAAGAAGGAAGATTACTAGCTCAGGGACACGCGGAACGGATTAATGAACTGGCGGCGGAACTGGCGGCGGAAGTGAAGGGACTCAAAGCCATCGCCGACCAAATTAGTCCCAGCTACTGGCAGGTTTATTACAAGCCTTTTATTACTGGTTTTAAAAGTATTTCTGTTCCCTACGTGCGATCGGACGGGGATGTTTGGACTATTGTCAATCGAGTAGTTTAGAGAGGCTGCGGGAGCAGAAATAATCAGCGCTCAAGACAATTTTTTTCCTGTCCCTATTCCTCTACCTCAACCTCGCAGCAGTTGCTTAATAGTGCCGACCAATTCTTGAGGGTGAAATGGCTTGGCGATGTAAGCGTCGGCTCCTTGTTTCATTCCCCAATAGCGATCAAACTCTTCGCTTTTGCTAGAACACATTACCACCGGCAAATTTTGGGTTTTAGGGTCGCTTTTGAGCCGGCGACAGACTTCGTAGCCGTTCATCCGGGGCATCACGATATCCAGAACGACTAAATCCGGGCGGTTAGCCTTGATTTGCTCTAGAGCTTCTACGCCATCACTCGCTACCGTGACGTTGAGTCCTCTACCTTTGAGCAAGTCGGCGATCATCTCCCGCAGAGTGACGCTATCATCAACAACCATAACTGTACTCATAGAATAATCCCTACCAAGTTTCTGGGTTGAAACGTTTACATTAACGTTTACCTTCAAAGGTGTCTTTTCCGGATTGAGATTGCGCTCTGCTAGATGTAGTTTACCCACTTTTGCTCACTTCTCAATCATTTTCTGAGTATTTATCGCAAAATTAAAGATCCGCGCAATCTCGGTTGACACACGAGGCTCTGTCCGTTAGTCTATCATTTTCTTTCTCAAATGGTACTTTTATCAAAAAATGATGGTGTAGCTTGGTTGTGCGTTTCCGGTTGATGCAGGTGGCGCTACGCCGCCTGCATCAAAATTTGTCTAATTAGGATTTTTCCTACCTAAAGCCGATAGTTTTTGATCGTAGGCCGTCTCTAAAACGACCGGGCGCTGCCGGTAGCTGTAACCGGGGTTTTTGCAGCCGTTAGCAACGATTCCCAAGACGGAAGCTCCAGAAATTTTTAATTCTTCTAGAACTTTGCTAACTTGCGATCGGTCTGTTTGCCCAATTTGGACGACCATAATCGTAGCGTCTGTGTGAGCTGCGATCAAGTGGGTGTCTGCCAAGCCTGCTAGTGGCGGGGTGTCATAAATCACTAAGTCAAAAAATGCTTGAAATTGCTCCATCAGATAGTGCATTTTTTTGGAAGAAAGAACCTTGATCGGATCGGGGGGAATTTGGCCGGCGGTGAGTACGAACAAATTATCTTGGTTCGGCGCTCGCTGAATCGCGTCGTTGAGGCTGAGGTCTGTGGAGATGGCATCGCTAAGCCCGCGCACGTTTGGCAGTCCTAACTTAGCGTGCAGTTGCGGGCAGCGCAAATCTGCATCTACTAACAATACTCGCTGTCCGACTGCTGCTGCTGTGGCGGCCAGGTGCAAAGCTACTGTAGATTTGCCGTCTCCGGCTACGGCCGAGCCGACTAAGAGCGATCGAATCGCCCTGCCTGCACTGAGCAAGTGAATGTTCGTGTAGAGCGATCGAAATGCTTCTAAAAATTGATAGTCCAAGTCGCTCAAAATACTTGGCCCCCCAAGCATCGGAGCAGTAGGTCTAGCTTCGCCCGGTTCGACTACTTCCACTTTCGAGTTTGATCGAGCCGATGTTAGTTTCCTCTGTCTGGCTGGCGGTCTGCGCTTGACTTTTTTGGTAAACGGAATCACCCCGAGTATTGGCAATCTTGTGGCTATTCTCAGTGATTCTGGAGTGTGGAACACAGTATTTAGTACCTCTACGAGCAAGCCGATTGCTATGCCCAGGAGACCGCTTAAAATTACTGCTAGCGCTAACTGTTTTTTGGTTTGTTTGACGGTAGCTGTTATAGGCCTGCCGAATTTGTCTAGCGGAATTTCCGGAGGAGTGATCAGCACCCAGGGTATTTGCTGCTGAGCCGCATCGATCCGCAGGGCTTCTCGTTTGGCCAAGAAGTCCGAGAAACTCTTAGTAACTACTTGGAGTTCCCGCTGTAAATTGTCGTATTGTCGGGTTGTAACTGAAAAGTTTCTAATTTTTTGGTTGAGAGCATTTTGCAAAGCGGTCATTTCGCGATCGCGCGCTTCCAATTCTTGGATTTGGCTCTCCAAATTTCCCATGACCCCTTCTTTTGCTTGTTGAGTGGCGGTTAAAATCAGTTCTTCCCGACTTTTTCGCAGTGCTAAAACTGGCCCACTGTCTTCTCTGTACTGAGCTAATTTCATTGATAAATCCGAGTCTATTTTCTGGATTTGACCTAACAGTCCAGCGTAACCTTGTCCTTGGGTCATCAGCACCCCCTGGGGATTATTTTCTTTGAGTAATTTTTCATAGCTTTGGTAGAGGTTTCGCATCCCTTTTAGGTTAACTCTGATTTCTACTTGCTGGCCCCGAATGCTTTGCACTTGTTCAGAAAGAGATTTTCCCTCTAACTGGGGGTCAAACAAGTTGCTCTGCTGACGCAGTTTTTGGACTTGCAGTTGCAAAACTTCGACTCTTTCTCGGAGCTTGGGCATTTCCATATCTATAAATTTAATCCCTTGATTAATGCCCGTCAGTCGCTGCTGCAAGCTGTACTCTAAATAAGATTTAGAAACTTTATCCAATACGCGGTAAATTTTTTCTTTGTCTGAATCTTTGTAGCGAACTTCTAAAATTTTTGTGCCTTGCTGTTTGCCATCTTTGGTGTAGCTGATGCGGTTGATCGACAGTTTTGACATCAGTTCGCTGTAGGTCATTTTGGGATTCGTAGCGCGCAATTCCTGAAGCACGGGCTGCATCATTTTGGGGCTGCGCAAAATCCTAATTTGGGTTTCGTAGTCTACTAAGCTAATTCCTTCTATATTAATTTTTGCTAAGTCGGCAGCGACGGTGTTGTCTAATTGTTTGGATAGCAAACCTTCAGCGGTGGCTGGTTCTACTAACAGAGAAAAGGAGCCTTCATACTCGATCGTAATCTGTTTAGACGTGAGGACGATCGCTGTTCCTGCGAGCGCGCTCAAAGCAACGGTGGCTGCTGCCATGACCAGGAAGCGGCGGCGCAGGACGCCTAAGAGCCAGGACAAGTCTAGCTTTTCTTCCTCTGTCTCCTCGACGAAGTTATCTCTGTAGTTCTGAGCCGAAAAGTCCGGCAGTTTGCCATTTGATTTGGGTGTGAAGGGTTGGTAATCTTGTCTGCTATCCATATTCAGCCTGGGTATTCTTGAGGTTGATATTTTTGATGTTGATATTTTTGAAGCTGCCGCGCCGCGACTGGGAAATCCTATTGTTTAGTTTATTCTAGCCTTTGCCAGGAATTATCCACCTCAGCAGCAGCGTTCTTACCTGAATAAAGATCGGAGAATGCTTATAAAATTTAACACTCCGGTAGCTGGCCCGACAGGTCCGATTACAGCGTTCATGCGGTCTACTAATTTGGTGAGACCGCTGCGGGATACGATAATCATGTCGTTGTTGCGAAGTTGAGGATTGAGTTCTTCGTTAATTCCTTGAGTTAAATCGACTTCGATCGTCCGTTTAGTAGCTGTACCGTCGTTGTTGAGGCGGACTAGCTCAACTTGATTCCTTCTAGCTCTGTTATTACCGTAGCCAAAAAATCCTCGGGAAATTAAAGCTTGGTTCAGCGTGGCATTAGCTGGGAGGCTCAGCGGATCGAGGCTTGTGGTGACTTCTCCTACTATAAAAACGTTAATGCCGGGGCGAGCAAAGTTAGTGGTAGCAAGCACGCCAGCTTCTGCGGGGTTGACTATCGTGGCTTTGGGCACGATGATCGTGTCTCCCTCCTGGAGGATGGTATCTTGGGCGCCGTCGCCGGACTCTAGGAACTGCCACAGGTTGACTGGGATAATTTGTTCACCTCTTCTGGTGAGACGACGCACTTGGATTTGCCGGATGTCGGCATCGGGGGTGATGCCGCCGGCTAGCTGAATGGCCCGGATGACGGTGGGGAAACCTTCTCGGCTGAGGTCGCTTGTGGTATTGCCGCCGATGACGACGTAAGGCCCGGGGCGGGTGACTTGGCCGACGATGGAGATTGAGCGAGGTTTTTCTGGCGGCGGCGAAAAGTTGGCTGTCGCAAATTGGCGAGCTTCTGCTTGGTTGAAGTTGGCGACTGTGGGAACCACGATTGTGTCTCTGTCTTGCAAAATGATGTCTTGAGAGATGTCTCCTTCTTGCAGGAATTTCCACAGGTTGACGTTGAGCACTTGATCGGGGCCGTCTGGTTGGGGACGGCGGACGCGGATGTTGCGGATGTCGGCGACACCCGTAACGCCTTCTGCGAGTCTGATCGCTTGGGTGACGGTGGGGTACTGGACACTCGGCGCGACTCCCGGGCCAGAAGTTAGGGTGATAGTGAAGTTTCCGGGCCTGGTAACTTCTCCGATGACGCCCACGTTGAGCGGGCGGGCGGCGACCAGGCTGACTGTGACTATGGGGTCTTTGAGGACGCGGCGGTAGGCGTTGCGGATGATATTGGTCGCTTCTACTAAGGTGCGACCGCGGACGGAGACCAGGCCGATCAGCGGCAGGTTGACTGAACCGTCGGAAAGGACTTCGTAGTTGCGGGTGAGGTCGGGTACTTCGAGTATTTCTACTAGAATGCGATCGCCACCGCCGAGTTTGTAGCTTTCGGGCGATCGTGGAACGCCGCCAGATTGTGCGATGGTTGTTTCGGGCCGCAATCGCACTTGTGCCGCCGCAGCGAGGGGAAATCTGGCAGCAATAATACCGTTGGCGGCGATCGCGCACAACGTCAAACTCAAGACTGGCGCGGTGATTTGTTTAGGAAAATCGGCGTTAACCACAAGCTACCTCTTTTCTTTTGGGTTCCTTCATTAGTTTAATCCGTTACAATTCAAATGCCCTCTCGATCGCAGCTACAAGGAAACAAAAATCAGCAACAATTGTCAGCGCCCGGTGAAGCCTCTCGATTTTCCTTCCCCGACTCAGCTTGAGAACAAAAAAAACAGGATGCAGCCGGATGCCTTTTAGCTTCTTTGGTGTTGCGTATCTAAGTCCGCATATTTCAATCAATATCGTTGAATTCTCGGGCCCTCCGACACTCGGACCAGGGGACTCGGACGGGGGCAGTAACAGACAATTTAGATGCAACGCAGCCCGCGCCAAGGCGATCGGGCGACAACAGCCTTGGTTTCTTGTTAACTTGGTGGAGCTGGGGGGGTGACAACCAGCCTGAAACCGAGAGGTGGTGAGGATTGAGCCAATGTGTGCTAAAAAAAGATAGGCAGC
>NZ_JAUBVF010000130.1:0-3472 GCF_036705685.1 Microcoleus sp. AT3-A2 | reverse complement strand
ATCGCTTCCCGAACCCGCAGCCACATCGCAACCATAAAGCACAATATCTGCTTTGTCGCTTAGGGCATTTCGCCACCTTTGCAACTGGCTTTCATATTGCGGCAAATTATCCGCATTTAACGTTGCAGAACCTAGCTGCAAGCTGCCAGAATTGCCGTGAGAAAAAATGTGAACCGAGTCTATCACCCCGTTAGTAGAGGCGTACTTTTCCATCTCCGAGGTGATTTGTTCGATGCCGTTTTTGGTGCGATCGAGTATTACTACCTGCTGTCCCGGCAGCACTCCCGCTGTAATTGACTCGTAATCTTCCACGCCGGATTCAATGAAGACTAAGGAGCGAAGTGGCCGTTTCTCAAAAGAAGATTGTGAGTTAACTTGAGCGAATGTAGAACTCATATTGGAGACTCCATTAAGGGCATTATTGGTAGATACACCCCGGAGTTATCTCATCAAACTTATTTGATAACTATGCGATTTTGGCAATTGACTTTTGTATGAATCGAGGTAATCTGAACTGAGGATAACAGAGCCTAATTGTAGTGGGAGCATAACACTTATGCGATGAGTAAAAATACTCAGAAGTACCATGCCCCTCATTAGTCCATAATTAAATATGTTTACCACTCTCGAAAAATTATGAATCCAGAGAAACAAAGAAAGCTGCAAGAATATACCAGAGCAATTGCGGAGATTTTATATACAGAAGCTGAATCTGAACAACAGTTCACGCTCGAAAGTATAGAAAAAACTATTCAGACACAGCTTCAGCAGTACGTCAGTCCCGAAATTGCTGCTTTTTTTTTAAGCAATCAACAGGAACAACTGCCGGTAGAACCAGAAAACTTACCAGTACATTAGGAATACTCAAAATCAGTGAGAAACAAGCTAAACTACTCGGAGTTAAGCCCTGCACAAGAATTAGTCCACATTTGGAACAATGTTGTCTGAGATTGAGTGCCAATATGTCATACGAGCAAACGGCAGTAGATTTAGAATACATCACCGGTGTCCAAACCAATGCCATGTCACAGCAGAGATTAGTCCATCGGCAACAGTTTCTGTTGCCTCCTGTAACAGCACTAATTGAAGAATTATCGGTAGATGGAGGAAAAGTTAGATTAAGAACTGCACTCTTGTCTAGAATGCATCTATAAAGACTATAAAGCAATCCAGACTAACAGTGGGTTGCTCGCGGGTTATCAAGATAATATTGGGCTGCTCAATTGGGTCAACAGTCAACCCATCGCGTCAATTGTTACCTGTCGCTTGAGATGGACATGATGGAATTTGGAATATTATCGCTTTAGTCGCTCCAAATCGACAACGCCGAGAAATCCTTGACTGGTATCATCTGATTGAAAATCTGAATAAGGTTGGCGGTTCACAACGAAGAATCAATCAAGCCCAAGCTTATTTATGGATGGGACAGGTAGAAAAAGCGAAACAACTTTTTGCAAATCTGACAAAAAAAGCCGCACAGAATTTCTGCGTATATCTCAACAAACACCGAACACGTATCGTTAATTACCACTATTATCAGTCAAATAAGATTTGTTCGATTGGCTCGGGTGCTGTGGAATCAGCAATCAAACAAATTGGTCGTCGTATCAAAATTTCTGGCGCACAATGGAATGAGCAAAATGTCCCGCAAGTCTTGGCTCATCGAGTAGCTTACTTAAATGGAATGATTGGTGTCAATCTCAAAGCAGCAGCTTAAATTATCATCAGTATTTATACTGAGTGCATAACTGTTATGCTCCCAATTGTAGTTAGCCTGAGTTGTCGTCAGAAGTTATGCGAACTTTGTCAGTCTCTCTAAGAATAGAGGCCGATTTTGGAAGTGCCGAGGTAATTTTACTGATGCAGTCAGATTCCCCAGTCAAAATTATGGAGACAAAATATCCACCTTCATTGATGCTGGGACCCTTGAATACAAAGCTTTTGGATGGGGAATTTGTATTCCGAGGCGCGAGTCGTTTCCCTTAAAGAAGTCAACATATTACATCCTCCAAAAGTGTGTTTACCGGTAGATACAGCCTTGGAGTCAAAGCTTCTGAAACTGCCAGCGACCTTGTTTATTTTCCCCATTCTTGTTTAACCTATCTATTAGTTTCCCCTATTTCTGCAGCACTGCCATCCGCAATCGCACGGAATTTATATCTGCGTGTTCTCCCTTACTTCCGGCAAAGGCGCAATTACCGATCGATCCGATGTAAGGATTCAGGTCTTTGATTGGGGAATAAGAGAAGGCATGAAAAAGTTACAAGAATGGGCAGATATAGCATCACGGAAAAAAGCCATTGCGCTTTTACCCTGAAACCGACAAGTTTGAATCACAGATAACAAATCAGCAGTTTGTTCAAACCGAGACATTGACCGGGGACCCCCAGATACCTTACGCTTCATCACGGCGTTCTCGGAGAGAACGTTATGCCAAATTATTATCAGGAGGAATGGAAGGATGGTCCAAAAAGTAGGGAGCGTGTCACTTTTGCGATAAGCATAAATACTCAAGAAAAGTAAAATAGTGGGTTTGAGCCTTTGTTGAGCAAAATAGGCGAGAATAATAGTGTCTTATTAATGGCAACTGAACCATGACCCCAGAACAGCAACAGGCGATTCAAACACATGTAGAAGCTATTTCTGCAATCCTGTATGCGGATTGTGAACCTGAATCGTTAAAGACATTAGAAGATATCGAGCTAGCAGTAAAAGAAAGAGTATTAACTCATGTAACACCACAGATCGGATTTTTTTTATCTACTCAGCTAGCGGGACAAAAGCAGGAAGGGTAAAGAAATTAAAAAGTACATTAGGTGATTTAAGTATCACCGAGAAGCAAGCGGAGGGGAGCGTGTCACTTTTGCGATAAGCATAAATACTCAAGAAAAGTAAAATAGTGGGTTTGAGCCTTTGTTGAGCAAAATAGGCGAGAATAATAGTGTCTTATTAATGGCAACTGAACCATGACCCCAGAACAGCAACAGGCGATTCAAACACATGTAGAAGCTATTTCTGCAATCCTGTATGCGGATTGTGAACCTGAATCGTTAAAGACATTAGAAGATATCGAGCTAGCAGTAAAAGAAAGAGTATTAACTCATGTAACACCACAGATCGGATTTTTTTTATCTACTCAGCTAGCGGGACAAAAGCAGGAAGGGTAAAGAAATTAAAAAATACATTAGGTGATTTAAGTATCACCGAGAAGCAAGCGGAGCTACTAGGGTGTGGTACGGGAAGCAGATTAAGTCCGCATTTAGAAAACTGCTGTTTAAGACTGAGTGCTAATGCTGCTTATGAAAGTGCATCAAAAGATATTAAATACATAACGGGAGTTACTGTACCATCGAAAACACAACAAAGATTAGTACATTATCAAAAATTTAATAAACCACTAGTACAGCTCGGCGTAAGTACACAGACTATATTTATGGTAGAATAACATAGTTAGCTGAGACCCGTTTAGGTG
>NZ_JAUBVF010000027.1:0-87725 GCF_036705685.1 Microcoleus sp. AT3-A2 | reverse complement strand
AGCCGGATGAGGTGAAAGTCTCAAGTCCGGTTCTGAATGAGAGGTGGGGAAAGTGATTTCCCCATCGACTCTAACTCTAACTGTGGAACAAAAAAAGAAACACTTTCCTTGAGCGAGAGAGTGTTTGAATGCTCCCATTGCGGATTGGTGATTGACCGTGACTTAAACGCGGCAATTAATTTGTCAAAAACCGTCAGTTAGGCGGGGTTAGCCTGTGGACTGGTGAGTGCCGACACCGCCAGGATGAAACAGGAAGTAAGCTTCACAATACTACTGAGTAGACTTGTCTAGTCATGAGTAGATGTGAGTAGGTCTTATGTAACGGAATACAAGGTGAAACTCTACACTTAGAGAATGCCGCGAGTTTCGCGGTTTCAGCTTGTGGACTGGTAGCGCGGCCGAGGATCGGCAGCAAGTATCGCCCTTTCGTCAATTCCCAATTGTGAGATCAGCATCAGCGCGTAAATTATTGAGGGAAACTAAAGTCAATATTTTCGCCAGCACACAGTCTTTCCGAGCTCAGACGCCAACGGTTTTAAGGAGGATACTTTAGCTGCATGCAGGGAAATTTGAGTGAAATAGACATCCGCAGCATCCTGCAATTGATTGAGTTAGGTCAGCGAACCGGAGAACTGTTCGTAGAGGCCTACACCTCCACCGGCAGCAGCACGGGTACTCAACCTACCCCGCGCTCCCTTGCAGGACAATCCTGGTATGTCTTCTGCTTCAACGGTCAGATTATTTACGCTACCCAGAGTGCGGGCAGTTTGTTTCGCTTGCGCGATTACCTGCGCCGCTACAAAGCAGATACCGCCCTCGACAAAATCCAAGTTCCCTATATGGCATCTACCAATGCCCCAGAATACGGCTACCTATGGGCCCTGCTAGAAAACCACATCCTCACCCCAGCTCAAGGGCGCAACATCATCCAGAGCATGATCCACGAAACCCTATTTGACTTGCTCAGTCTCCACCAGGGTTCCTTCACTTTTGAAATGGGCCCAGCTTTGGCTCCTCAACTGACCAGCTTAGAAATTAGCTCGCTGCTGGCCAAGATTGTCAAACAGGTGCAGCAGTGGAAGCAGTTTCACCCTCACATTCAGTCGCCCAACCAATGCCCGGTGATTTCAGATCCCTCCGAGCTGCGGGTCGCGCTGCCTGTCAATACCTTTAATACTCTCAGACGCTGGGCAGACGGGCACACTTCGATCCGCCAAATGGCGCGCTACCTCAACCGAGACGTGCTCACTGTCGCTAAGGCGATTTACCCCTTTGTGCAGCAGGGATTGGTGCAAGTATTTTACGAACCCTCTGTTGCCCCCACCAACAACAAAAAAGAATGGTCGTCCCCAGAAACCAAGGTTCCCAGAGTTGTCTGTATTGACGACGACAATACTATTCGCAAAACAGTCGAGTCAATTTTAAATGAACACGGTTACGAAGCTACCACGATCGGCAATCCCCTCCAAGCCCTGAGTTTGGTGTTTCCACTCAAACCCGATTTAATTCTGTGTGACATCGCCATGCCGGAACTCGACGGCTACGAAATTTGCGCTATGCTGCGTAGTTCTAGCGCTTTCCGGCAGACGCCGATCGTTATGCTGACCGGCATCGACGGATTTATCGACCGCGTTAAAGCCCGCATGGCCGGAGCTACAGACTTTTATACCAAACCTTTTGGTGAAAGTGAGTTATTGATGCTGGTAGAAAAATATGTAGGTCCGGGCTACCCTCGGCTCAATCTCTCGGAAAGATTATTAGACCGCTCGCTAGAAGACCAATTAGAAGAAAAATAAATTTCGCACCCATGCCATGATGGGAGCTTTTTTGTACCTGCGGTTAGATCAAGTCTCGGTCGTCACAAAGAGAAAGCTCGCGGACACTATTGGCGATCGCACCATAAACTAGAATGTATAAATCCGCGCGCTGGCGGGCGTCGGTAAAACTCTGTTCAATTTCTAGACCCAAGTGGGTCTAACACGCTCAAAGTGCAAATATAATATACTTGTTCTCCACTTGTAGCCGCTCCGAAAAACTGATGTACAGAGCTACTTATTGCTAGGTATTTCTATACAAAGTCAGAGAGTCCAATTCTCAGTCTTAAGTGACTCCGTTCATGATTGTCGCGACACCAGCCATGTCAACAACTCCTCGCTAATCCGAGTATCGGTTTAGCATTCATCGCAGAAATTACCCAGAGTTTTACCAATTGAGACGGCGGTGGGAGTACAAAGTGATGCTTTAGGAGTTTAATAATTAATTGTTCGTAGTCGATTTGAGCTACTTTGTAAGCATTGGTCGCGCGAATTTATTGATGGCAGTCAATTATTGACGGAGAAAATTTATTGCCAAGGGCCTCCGGCAGTCGCGCCATTCACCCCTTGGCTGTGCCAAGCTTGGCTGTGTCAAGTTTCGAGCATCGAAGTTTCGATCGGGTTCTTCTTGGCGGCGGGAAACCTCAACAATTTGCTAGAAATGCAGGTGTCAGAATTATGATTAGCGGTAGCCCAGACTTTATATTACCAGGACTAGGCGTAGATCCGGCTCCGGAATTCCAAGAACTAGAAACTCCCGAAGGTGAGCTGCACCTGCGGTTCTACGTTCCTTCGGGGAACGAGTTCGCACTGCCAGCGACAGGGATTAGAGAGGTACTATCCCCGTCCCCAGACCGCATGACACCGATCCCCAACGTTTCCTCTTTGCTTTTAGGTACGCTAAATATGAGAGGACGAGTGATTTGGGTGGCAGACCTAGGCCAATTTCTGGGAGACCAAACACCTCTGAACACAGATAGACCCGAAATCCCGATCGTGGCTGTGGAAGACCAAGACACGATTTTGGGGCTGGCAGTCGATCGAATTGTGGGGATGGACTGGCTCGACGTAGAGCAACTGCACTCTCAGAACAATGCACCAGACGGCATGATTCCATTTCTGAGGGGAGAATGGATGTTAGGTGCACCAGCTCAGAAAGTGCTCCGACTGCTAGATCAAGTGAAAATTCTGCGCTCGGCGCGGTGGGCAGCGTGAAATCGATTTTAGATTTGCGATTTGCGATTTTCGATTGAGGTCTAACCATCAACAGTCACACGACTTGAGGCGCGCATCTAAAACATTCAATTCAAGATAAAAATCAAAAATCTCAAATCTAAAATCTAAAATCCAAAGAGGGCGGCAAATGGCAACAAGTACCAACTTTCAGCAGGACTACCAACGGGCAGAAGCGGCCTACATGGATGGCAATTATTCAGAAGCCGCAGCCCTAGTTTATCAATTAGTAGAAGATTTTCCCGAAGACCCCAGCGCTCGCCTGCTGTGCGGACACATTTACTGCTACGGACTGCAACAGTATGAGGTGGCGCGGGAACAGTACACGGTTGTGCTAGGCCTGAGTGACGACCCAAGTTTGGTGGAACACGCTCACAACGGAATTACCTACACAGACCAATTTTTATCTGGAGAGCTGCAAACGGAAAATTTCGAGGCTTTGTCTGCTGAAACTGAATTAGAATTCTACCCAGACTTATCTCTCGATGAAGGGTTAGAAGACCCGGATTTGGGACTTTTCCAAGGAAATTCCCCATCCCTTTCCTATAGAAGTCAATCTCCAGACGACATGGAAAACGAGGACTTGGCCGACTTGGGCATGAGTGGCTTGGGGTGGGAAGCAGAAGACGACGATGGCGCAGGCTCAGTCCCAGATTTAGCCTCACATTCTAACCCCTTTGGTGGCGACAGCGGCGGAATGGCAGCTTATGCTGAGAACTCCGACTCGCTAGACATAGACGAGTTTGCCGACTCGGACTTTGGAGACCCTTTTGCCTTAGATGATGGAGGGTTTGATGCTGCTGACTTGTCTAGCAGCAAACTGTCTGGTTCAAGCGCACCTTACTCAGGAGATTCGTTTTCAGAAGCTCCGACTCAGATGCTCAACGGTCAAAGTTTTGCCTCTTCAGAAACCGGGAATTCCTTCGACTCGAACCAACTAGACTCCCCCATCGGGCCCTCGGACAATTTTGGCGAACCTTTTGGTGCGCTCGATTTGCCAGACGAATTTGACGATAACTCCGACTACGACTACCAATCCCCGCCCCAGAGTGGCCAAAATTACGGTCATAACGCACCTGGGGCCGAAGAGGAAGACCCCTTTGCCGAGGCGATGCCCTCGTCGGGTTTCGGGTCTGCTCGAACTCAAAACAAACAGCCGAATAACGGGTCAGACTACTCGTCAAACTATTCGGTGGCGGAAGACGAAACGCTGTTGATGGGAGGTGCTGTCCCCAACTCTCAAAGCCAAAGGTCGAGCCGGGGACAATTTAATTCAGTCGATCCAGCCTCCTCTAACAGCAACGGTTACAGCGACTCGGAACCCCCGGCATTTGGATCTAGAGACAACTTCGAGTTAGATGCTTTTGATGACGATGCTTTTAGCGATTCTTTCTCTTTCGACGAAAACGAACAAGCGACAGCTTTCGGGGCGTCCGACAAGAACAACAGCGCCTGGTCGTCAAAAGCTGGGAACGCTCAAGAACACAGCGACTTTTTAGACGAATTTGACGAATTTGACGATTTGGGCAATTTGCCTGACTTTGATATCTCAGAAGATGCCAGCAGTTCGATATTGACTAGAGGTAACACCAATTTCGGCAACTCGACCAGCGGCATGATGGGAACGACAGGCAGCAGCCTGGACTTTGACAACAGCGATGGCTCAGCAATTCGGGATGACGAGATATTTAGCATAAACGGCCCGGCTGATGCGTCGGTGCCGACTTTTTCTCCCAGTGAAACAGAAGCGCTCGATACTTCGGTAACAGTAGAACAGGGGGGACTGGCTTTCTTGGAAAATGCCCCTTTGTTTACAAAACAGTTGTACACGGCAATCGGGGCGGGACTGGTTTCTCTGGTAGCTGTGGCTTTCGTCACCAACATTGCCTCCTATCAAGCTCTGCGGCAAGACAAACCGGAGGCGATCGTTTATCTGCGCCAAACAGGCTGGGTAATGACCGCAGCAGCAGGCTTTACGAGCTTTTTAACTTCTTGGGGCATCGGCCAGTTGATCGCCAAGCAGGTACGCAAGTCGTCGGATAATTTGCAAGCTCAGTTCGATGCCGTATCTCAAGGAACTTTGGATGCTCGAGCTACGGTTTACTCGGAAGATGAATTTGGCAAAATGGCTGCTAAATTCAACCACATGGCCAAGGTCATCCAAACCACGATTAGCGATACCAGGCGCAAGTCTGACGAGCAGGAACAGGCAAAAGAAGACTTGCAACGCCAAGTGATTCGCTTGCTAGACGACGTGGAAGGAGCGGCCCGGGGTGACTTGACGGTGACTGCGGAAGTGACCGCAGACGTTTTGGGTGCTGTTGCTGACTCGTTTAACTTGACAATTCAAAATCTGCGCGAAATCGTCCATCAGGTGAAGCAGGCGGCGCGGGAGGTCAGCAAAGGTGCTACTGATAGTGCTAAGTTTGCTGGCGATTTGTCTTCCGACGCGCTGCGGCAAGCTGAGGAACTGGCGGCAACGCTCAATTCGGTGCAAGTCCTCACCGACGCGATTCAGCGGGTCGCAGAGAGCGCTAGAGAGGCAGAAGAAGTGGCCCGGGGCGCGGCGGCAACGGCTCTGAAAGGAGGCGAGGCTGTGGAGCGGACGGTGGCCGGGATTTTGGAAATTCGAGAAACAGTAGCAGAAACCACGAGAAAAGTCAAGAGGTTGGCGGAAGCTTCTCAAGAAATTTCTAAGATTGTGGCTTTAATTGCGACGATCGCCTCCCGGACGAATTTGTTGGCCCTCAACGCCAGTATTGAGGCGGCGAGAGCTGGGGAAGCGGGCAGGGGTTTTGCGATCGTGGCAGACGAGGTGCGACAATTGGCAGACCGATCGGCTAAGTCTTTGAAAGAAATCGAACAGATCGTGATGCAAATTCAAAGCGAAACCGGCGCGGTAATGACGGCGATGGAAGAAGGGACGCAGCAGGTTATTGAGGGCACAAAATTGGCAGAACAGGCGAAGCGATCGCTTGAAGATATCATTCAAGTAACTAACCGAATTGACGTGTTAGTGCGATCGATTACTGCCGACACTGTAGAGCAAAACGAAACAGCTCGCGCGGTCGCCAGTGTGATGCAGGCTGTCGAGCTGACCGCTCAGGAAACGTCCCAAGAAGCGCAGCGAGTTTCGGGTGCTTTGCAAAATTTGGTGGGCGTTGCTCGCGACCTTTTGACATCGGTGGAAAGATTCCGAGTAGAAACAGCAGAAAGGCAGTAATCAATTGTCTAATGCTTTTTTTGCTGGCTGATTTACAAGCACGTTAGTGTGGCAAAAATGGCAGACAAAAAGCAACCTCGCAGTCTTGAAACCGCTGCGGGGATGCCAATCCAACACCTAAACAAAGTAGGAGTTGCACAGATGGACGATAACATAGTAGAGGTAATACCTGGTATATTTGGTGAAGTTCAGCCGACGGGCTGTATTATCTCTACCCTAACCAAATCTAGCAGTGGCTATGCCAATAAAAGACTTCGCATTAACGGTGAATGGAAAACGTTTACTGTCCACCGTTTAGTATTAGAAAATATCTTAGGTCGTCCGATTAGACGGGAATACTTTGCTTGCCACACTTGTGATGTCCGCAACTGCATTAATCCAAACCATTTATGGGAAGGTTCTAGACTAGAAAATTCTCAAGATAGGTTTAAGAAAGGACGAATTAAAGATGTAGGAAGTACATCTGCGCCGAAACCTCAAAAACAAGTGCGAGGCATAGAAGTAATTCCAGGCATTCGCGCTGAAATACAGCCGAACGGCTGCATGATTTGTACCTTGGCTAAAAGAAGTGATGGTTACGCCATTAAAGGTACTAAAATTAAGGGCAAAACTCAAAGCTTCTACGCTCACAGACTGGTACTGGAACACAAACTGGGAAGGCCGGTCAAACCCGGTTATTTTGCGTGTCACAGTTGCGACGATCGCGGTTGTGTCAATCCCGACCATTTGTGGGAAGGAACCCCCGCCGATAACTCCCGCGATGCTATAGAAAAAAACCGCTTTCCTTTCGTTCCAGGCAAGATATGTCCTAACCGCAAACTCAAACCCGAACAAGTGCGGGAGATTCGCTATCTTTTAAGTGAGGGCATATCGAAAGCAAAAATAGCCAGGACATTTGCCATATCTCGCAGCCAGATTATTCTCTTGGCAAGGGGCGAGATATACAGAGACTTTTTCTAGAACTACTAACATAGACCCAATACAATAACGCTTAAAATCAGGAATAAAACTATGCTGCCGGAGCAACAACAGAGGATAATGGGCTACTTTATTGAGGAGGCAAAAGACCACCTCAATACGATCGAACAAGGCTTGCTGAATCTGCAAACCACGATCGAAGACCCAGAACTGGTCAACGAAGTATTTAGGGCCGCTCACTCTGTCAAAGGAGGAGCAGCAATGCTGGGGCTGACGAGCATTCAGCAAACAGCTCACCGACTAGAAGATAGTTTTAAAGTTTTAAAAGAGTGCAGCGTTAAAGTAGACCAACAGCTAGAGTCCCTGTTTCTGCGAATTTTTGACACGTTGCAAGGGCTGTTAGAGCAACTGTCGGGGCCTTTTGGACTGACAGAAGAATTGGGAGAACAGATGGTTCGAGAATTAGAACCAGTATTTGAAGAACTCAACGGACACTTGGGGGGACTCGTTGGACACGGAGAACACCATGCAGACGAGAGCTACGCGATGCCAGTACCCGAACAAGTTATGGCGGGGGTGGGAGTCGGGGCCTTTGCCTCATCAAAGAGTTTTCCAGATTCGCGGTCAGTTTACGCACCTGATGTCAGAGAAACAGAAGACAGCGCGCTGCTGCTAGTATTTGACTCAGACGTGCCGGCGAGGATGCGGGAACTCCTGCAAGAGTTCAAACAGCCCGAAGGCCCAGAAAGCAGGCGGCAACTCAAGAATATTTGTCGGAACTTGCTCAGGGCAGGGGAAGAATTTGAACTGCCCTGCTGGATAGAATTGATCCAAGCTGTATCCAAGGCGATCGCCAACCCAGAAAATAGCTACCGTACCTTAGCCCCAACGGTGATCAAAGACATCAAACAAGCGCAAGAACTGGTAATTTCTGGTCTAGAATCGTCGATCGCACCAAGCGCAAAACTTCTGTCACTGCAGCCGGCTGTTCTAGTTCCAGAAACAGATTTTGAAGATTTGCTGGCCTTTGCTCAACCGAGTAAATCCGGGAAAAATGTGGTTTCTGTTGAGGATGAGGCCTGGGATCTGGTCGGTTCGGGCGATGCCCCGGATGGATTGAACAAGTTGCTGCCGACTATTTCTGGGCTGAGTATAGACGAGCTGTTCGACCAACTCGACAGCGGCGACAGCAACGATGACAGTGGCATTCGATCGTCCCAGTTCGACGAAGATTCCGCCTTCGCAGAATCGGATATGGAGACGGGTGCTTTTAGAGGCTCGACCCGCACAGGCCCAGAAGTGGGCGCTGCAGAACTCAACACCTTAGCTGACTTGTTTGACGGCGAGTCCCCCGATCTCGACGGCGCTTGGGAAGAAGAAGAAGACCTCGAATATGCACAGTCTTCTGGGATATCGGCGGCGGGAATGCTGGGTTTAGACGACGACAATTCCGGCGATTTTACTGATTTGTTGTTTGACGAATACGATGCGGAAAGTTCCGAAATGAAAAGGACGCCTCCGATTGACGACCTGACAAGTTTGTTTGGCGAGGATTTGCTGTTTGGAGAGGAGGCACAGGACTCGGCAGTAGCTGGCGGTCAGAAAAATGGGGGTTCTAGCCAGCGGTTAACTCGCAAACAGCTTAAAAAGGGTAACGGTAGGGGCGGTTTGGAGCGGCGAGACGACACGGTGGCCCCAGCCAGGGGACAAGCTGACGAAGATGCTCTCGGTACGCTGTTGGACGAAGTGGCGGCCCAAACTTCTGCTGGTGTTACGGACAATTCTGATTTCGATAACTTGTTCGGCGATTTAGGCTTATCTGAGGCAACAGGTGGGCCGGCAGTCTCTTCGGAGTATTCCCTGAAGTCTGAGGCTTTAGACGGAGAATCGAAGAAGCCTGCAGCAGGGGGGGGCAATAATGATTCAGCGGATGCCGAAGCGCTTGCTCTCCCTGAAATGGATGATTTCGAGTTGCTCTCTGAGCTTGGCGAGGATTCGGATTTGAGCGAGCTGTTGGGGATTACTTCTAATTTCCTTTCTTCAGAAGACGAAGGTGGGGAGAACGGGGGCGATCGAGATCAAGCTGCAAACATCCCACAAAATGAGGAAATGGGCAACGTTCTTAACATGACATCAAATTCTGATTTAGATATCTCTGCGGATGAAAACTGGCTAGAAGATGCTTTCGGCATGGAAGACGAGTCTGTGCAATCGCTCAACCTGGAAGTGGAGGATACAGATTTAGATGCGCTGTTTGGGGATATGACCTCGGACGCGATTTCTGAGGATGAACAGACTGTGCGGGATCGGCAAGGAGCGGCTACTTCCCGAGAAGCCGCAGATTTGACTGAGCTGTTCGGTTCTGTACCTACTGGTACTGAGTATGACGGAGAAGCTTCGGGGCAAGCCCGTGGGGGTTGGCCCAATGATGGGGATTCAGAATTGCTGAGTGCGGATGTGGGAGTTGATGAGGGCGACTTGGGGAGTTTGTTTGAGAACAATGGTGCGGCTGTTTCCGACCAAGGCTTGGCAAATTCGGCAGAGGTTGAACTTGGGGCTTTGTCGGATGATCGTCCTGAGTCGGAAATTTCAAATGTCGAATCTGATGAGGGCGCAGCTTTCGATTTCTTGGAGGATATGTTTGGGGAGGGCATGGTGCAGCAGGGCGATGCGGGATCGGTGCCAGATGACGGCGCTGCTGTGGCTCAAGAGGAGTTGTCTGCCCAACCTCCCGATGGTTTGTTCGACGAGGCGAGTGCGGATTTGTTCGATCGAGCCGAAACAGATGTCGCCGGGGAGTATGAGGGCGAAGATGATTTGTTTGATGCCCTGGAAACTGATTTTTCGAGTGTGGATTTAGAGGCACTGCCTGCTGAATCTCTCGATGGTATGTTTGAGGGCGATGCTGACTTGCTCTCGGCGATGGAAACCGGGGCTACTCTCAACAACGCAGAGTTGGAGGGTTTTGATGATTTGTTGGATTCGATCGATGCTGAGGTTCTGGTGACTTCGGAACTGACGACGGGCTTTTGGGACGCCGAGGACGAGTCGGCCGAGGCAGATTCCTCGGAGTTGGAAGAGGGATCGCTGGCAGACTTTTTTGACGAGGGCGAATCAGGCGATGAGGATGATGCCGAAGGCAATTTTGACGATTTAGAAGCTCTGTTAATCGCAGGGGGTGCGGGAGCTGTAATAGCAGCTTCTGCGAGTAAAAATCAGAGTCCGGTAAATACAGAAGTTTTCTCGGATCTCGAAGAACTCCTCAGCGAGAGCGCAACTATGCCGGAAATTTCTGCACCGGCGACAACTGCCAGTAAAGCCGCGCGCGCTGCTGCCGAAGAGAGCGACGACGAATTTGGCGATTTGGAAAAACTGCTGGAAGATCCCAAGGACAGCGGCCGCCAAGGGGAAGGCAATATGGGGCCGTCGGCGATCAACAGACCCAGGCGCAATATGCGCGGGTACGGGCTCGGCGACCAGACAATGCGGGTGCCGATCAAGCAACTGGATAACCTCAGCAATTTGATGGGGGAACTGGTGGTGAACCGCAACAGTTTGGAGCAAGACCAAGAACGGATGCGGCAGTTTTTGGACAATTTGCTCCACCAGGTAACGCTGCTGAGCGATGTGAGCCAGCGGACTCAGGATTTCTACGAGCGGAGTCTTTTGGAGATTGCTTTGCTGGCAAACCGTCAGGGACATCGATCGGCCTGGCGCTCTGAGGATTCGGCCCACACGAGGGAAAGTGCCTGGAGACCGGAGGAAATGGACAGGTTTACTCCTTTCCACAGTTTGGCTCAGGAGATTATTGAGCTGATCGTGCGGGTGCGGGAGTCAGCGGCGGACATTGAGTTTTTAGTGGATGAGGCGGATCAGGTAACTCGCCAACTGCGCCAAGTTACGACTCAACTGCAAGAAGGTTTGACTCGCGCCCGGATGAAGCCGTTTGCGGAGACGACGGACAGGCTGTTCCGGGCAGTGCGGGAAATTGCGATTAAGTGCGGGAAGCAGGCTCAGTTGCAGGTTGAGGGTAAGGAGATTTTGATCGACAAGATGATTGTGGATCAGCTATATGACCCGATGACTCACTTGGTGAACAATGCCATTACTCACGGGATCGAAGCGCCGGAGGTGCGTCTGGCGGCTGGGAAGCCTGCAGTGGGCAGGATTACGATTCGCGCTTTCCACCAAGGGAATCAAACGGTGGTTTCGGTTTCTGACGACGGGGCGGGAATTGATCCGCAACGGGTGAAGGCGAAGGCGATTAAGCAGGGTATGCTGACGGCGGCTCAGGCTCAGAGGATGTCTCGCTCGGAAGTTTACGATTTGCTGTTTATGCCCGGTTTCAGCACTCAGGAACAGGCGACGGAGTACGCCGGCCGGGGGGTCGGTATGAATGTGGTGCAGACTTCCTTGCAGGAGATTCGGGGAACTGTGTCGATCGATTCAACCATCGGCAAGGGGACTGTATTTACCATCCGTTTACCTCTGGTGTTGAGCATTTCTAAGGCTCTGACTTGCATTAGCGATCGAGCTCGCATTGCTTTCCCGATGGATGGGGTCGAGGATATGATCGATGTGCCTCGCGATCAGGTGACGACGGGGGCGGACGGTTTGCCTTGCATTGAGTGGCGGGGTCAAAGCTTGCCGTTCCGGCCGCTGCGGGATTTGCTGGCTTACAACCGCCATTTGGGACGGGGCAGTGTTTACGGGTTTAATACTGACGATGACATGATTTCGGTGATCGTGCTGCGGTCTGCAGGCAATTTCTTGGCGGTGCAGGTGGATCAGGTTTCGACGGAACAGGAAATTGTGATCAAACCGTTGGAGGGGCCGGTGCCGAAGCCGATCGGGATTGCTGGGGCCACCGTGCTCGGGGACGGTCGGATCGTGGCGATTGCAGACGTTCTGGAACTGATCGATTTGGCTACCGGAAGGCTGCGTAAGGACACTGGCGGTACGCTTTGGGATGAGAGCGAGAAGGCTACTAAGGAGGCGGAAATCGAGAAGACTGAGCCGACTGTGCTGATTGTCGATGACTCGATTACGGTGCGATCGCTCTTGTCGATTACTTTCGAGAAGTCTGGCTATCGTGTGGAAGAAGCTCGCGACGGTAAGGAAGCTTGGGAAAAGATGAAATCTGGTCTGCCTTGCGATATCGTGTTCTGCGATATTGAGATGCCGAGAATGGACGGTTTGGAACTACTTTCTCGGATGCAGAAAGATGCTGTTTTGTGTGAATTGCCGATCGCGATGCTAACTTCTCGCGGTGCTGACAGACACCGCCAAATGGCTTACAGTTTGGGCGCTAAGGGCTATTTCACTAAGCCTTATTTGGAGGAGCAATTGCTTGATGCTGCTTCTCGGATGTTGAAAGGTGAGGTTGTTGGTGCTCCGGTTGGTGTGTAATGTGTAAATCGGCATTTATCTGCGGTTGAAAAATGCGAATTTGTTAACCACAGATAAGAATTGATAGACGCGGATTCACGCAGATAATCTCTAATTTATCTGCGTGAATCTGTGTTTATCTGCCTCTATCTGCGGTTGCAAAAATGGGAATTTGTTAACCGCAGATGAAAATGGATTAACGCGGATTGACGCAGATGTTCGATCGCGCTTTCGGTTTTGGTGGTAGGCTGGGAATGTGGGGTGTAGCGGAAGGGCGAGGGGTTATTAATGAACGCTGAAGAACTTTTAGAAAAATACGCTAAAGGCGCTCGTCAATTTGCGAAAGCACAGTTAAGTGGGGCAGACCTTAAAGGTGCTGATTTGAGTGGCATCAACTTAGACAATGCAAATCTTTCAGGTGCAGATTTGAGTGAAGCAATTCTAACAGGTGCATACCTTCAAAGTACAAACCTCACTAAAGCATCGCTGAGAGGTGCTAATTTAAGTTGCGCCATTGCTGGCTCAGCGAATCTCAACTGGGCAGACCTTAGCGGTGCAGATTTGACCAGGGCTAACCTTAGTAGTGCTCTTTTAAATTATGCTGACTTAGAGCGGGCAACTCTGATAGCAGCAAACTTAAATAATGCTAAATTAGTTCGCACCAATTTAGACGAAGCAAATTTGAGCGGTGCAAGTCTAGATAGTACGGACATACGTCTAGCTTCTTTGTATAAAGCAAACCTAAGTAAAGCGAATCTGAATAAGGCTGATTTGACTGAGGCAGATTTGCGGGAAGCTGACTTAACTATGGCAAATTTGAATGAGACAAATTTGACTGAGGTAAAACTTCAAAAAGCTAAGTTTCCGAAAGCTATTCTGCACGGCGTTGATCTGTCAAGAATGAATTTGACTAATGCAAATCTAGAAAGAGCCAATCTGCGAGGAGCCAACTTAATGAGAGCAAATCTAAGTACAGCAAGTTTGAAAAGGGCAGACTTGACTGGTGCTCAAATCTATGGCTGGAATATCGAAAATGCAGACTTAACTGGTACAATAATGCCCGATGGAGAAATCTACCAGCCTGAAACCTCTGACGGAGAAATCTATCAGCCTGAAACTTCGGAAAAATTATCCCAAAAAGTAACATCTATGACGCGCAAAATTATTCGTACTGACAAAGCACCGGCACCCGTGGGCCCTTACAATCAAGCGATCGCCGCTACGGGCACTATGCTGTTTGTAGCTGGTCAAATTGCGATCGACATTAGACTAAACGATATTGTCTACACCGACGATGTGGCAAAACAAACCGAACAAGTTATGGCAAATCTCGAAGCCATTCTCACAGAAGCCGGCGCTACTTGGTTGGATGTGGTAAAAACTACGGTTTTCCTTAAAGATATGAATGATTTTGCTGCTGTGAATGCGGTTTATGCGAAATATTTTGATGCGGAAACTGCACCGGCTCGCGCTTGTGTGGAGGTTTCGCGTTTGCCGAAAGATGTGTTAGTTGAGATTGACTGCATTGCTGTGATTTGATTTCATCTTCTGTTAGATGCCCGGCTTATTCAAGAAGTCGGGTATCTGGAATATTCTGTTTTTTTAATGTTTTTGCAGTTGGGAAACTTGAATTTTCGGCAATTCTTTCCATTCGGGTTCAATGGGTGAGTAGCAACAGTAGCACACCGCTAAACAGTCGTATTCAGCATTCGGAATTTCAGGCGTGTACTCTTCTACGCGCGAAACCTCCCAATCTCCCCAGCGAACGTGAGTGCTGGCAGCAGGGAATTTAGGATCGGCACTCTCCTTAAATTGGGCAAAGTTTCGCAGGCGATCGCCAGTTTTAGGAAGAGGTTTGTCTGAGTAGTCGTAGTGTTCTGCTAGGATACTTGTAAGAGCACCTGTATGCGAAAGCAATCTATCCTCCCATCCAGGGGAAGAAAGCGATTCCGTTTTGAAAATGATCAACCGTTTTGGCATTGATTTATTCCTCTCTCTCATGTTCGGGTTCGTATGGACTCGGTGGAAACTCTGTCAACCCTTCAAAGACACAATCAACCTTAAGTATCGAATCGTTTGTTTTTTCCCATCGGATTAATTCCCATCCCTGACGCTTAGCCATTTGATCGCATTTCTCTGGATCAGTTGCACTATGACGGCTAATATTCTCGTCTGGATCGTAGCGAGGTCTTAATGTCATCTTTATCTGCGTTTTTCTACAGACGCTGATGAAAATAAAACCTGCTATCTTCACCTGCGATGTCTGCGGTTTACAAGCCCTTATCCTATCATTTATAGTAACTATCTAAGCATACTTTATATTTTATTCAGTCCCCCTTTGCTGGGACTTCATTTATGTAGTTGCGGCTTTAACCGCCGAGGGTAAAGTGCGCGACTTTATTAACTTCTACAGCCGATCGCACTTTTGTCGATCTGTCGCTGTCGCGCACCTACTCTCAAATCAATCTGAAACAATCAGATTTAATCTCAATTAGCAATTAGCAATTACTAATCACCAGTTAGCAATTAGCAATTAGCAATTACTCTATAAGTAATTACCAATTACCAACCGTAAACTATTTATTCAGCGCTTCGCGGGCGGCTACCGCTTCGTCGGGATGAATATTCAAGCGGGTCAAATTAATTCGACCTTTATTGTCAATTTCTCGCACTTTGACAATCACTTCATCGTTCACAGCTAACTCGTCTTCCACTTTGCCAACGCGGTAGTCGGCTAACTGGGAAATGTGAATCATTCCTTCTTTTCCGGGCAAAATTTCCACAAAAGCGCCGATCGGAATAATTCGAGTTACGCGGCCAACATACACATCTCCTGCATTCAACTTGCGCGTCATGCCTTGGACAATGTTGTAAGCCCGCTGAGCTTTTTCGCTGTCGTTGCCAGCAATTGTCACGGTTCCGTCGTCTTCGATGTCTATTTTGACACCGGTTTCTTCGGTGATGGCTTTGATCGTTTTGCCACCTGGCCCAATTACCAAACCGATAAATTCTGGATCGATTTTCAGGGTTAGCAAACGCGGTGCAAACGGCGACATTTCCTTGCGGGGAGTGTCGATGGTTGCCAGCATTCTTTCTAAAATGTGCAGTCTGGCCGGTTTGGCTTGGCGGATGGCGGTGGCAATCACATCTAAGGGCAAACCTTTGATTTTCATGTCCATCTGCAAAGCAGTAATCCCGGTGTCGGTACCGGCTACTTTGAAGTCCATGTCGCCTAAAAAGTCTTCAATTGCCTGAATGTCAGTCAAAATTCGGACTTCATCGCCTTCTTTAATTAAGCCCATTGCCGCGCCGCTGACGGGTTGGGAAAGGGGAACGCCTGCATCCATTAATGCTAGCGTTGAGGCGCAAACTGAACCCATTGAGGTCGAACCGTCGGAAGAAAGGATTTCGGAAACTACGCGAATCACGTAGGGGAAATCTTCTTTGGATGGCAAAACCGGCAGTAAAGCGCGTTCTGCGAGGGCTCCGTGACCGATTTCTCGGCGTCCGGGCGATCGCATCGGCTTGGTTTCTCCCACGGAAAACGGCGGGAAATTGTAGTGATGTAGGTAGCGTTTGTCTTGCTGCGGGTGCAAGTCGTCTCCTAAGTCTTGGGCGTCGCCTGGGGTTCCCAGGGTAGCTGCGGACAACACTTGAGTCAAGCCCCGATTAAACAACGCACAGCCGTGTACTCGCGACGGCAGCACGCCTACGCGACAAGAAACGGGTCGCACCTCGTCTAGCTTGCGACCGTCTACACGGATGCCATCTTCGAGGATCTGCTTCCGCATCATTTTTTTGGTAACGTCTTTGAAAACGTTGCCGATCGCCTTGCTGTTGGCGGTGGCGGCTAGTTTTACCGGATCGTCTTCCGAGAGTTCGGCGATCGCAGATTCGACTGCATTTGCCTTAACTTCGTCCAATGCTGCATTCCGTATTGTTTTGTCTTTTTCAAATCTTGACAAAATGATGCGGATGGGTTCTTGGGCGCGATCGCGAATGAAGGTTTCCAGGGCCGAATCTTGCGATGGCCGTTCCTCTACCACCAAATCGATGCCCAATTCCGCCATAATTTCGCGCTGGGCTTGAATCAAGTCACAGGCTGCTTCATAGCCGAAGTCGATCGCCTCGATGATATCCTGTTCCGGCAATTGGTTGGCGCCGGCTTCTACCATGATTACTCCGTCAGGAGAACCAGCTACCACGAGATCCAACTCGCCTTCTCTGATTTCGCTGTAGGTTGGGTTGATGATGAAATCGTCCCCTACCAAACCGACTCGCACTGCCGCCATCGGCCCGTAAAACGGCATTTTCGCCAGCAGTATCGCCACCGAAGCCCCCGTCACCGCCAAAACGTCCGGCGGCACTTGTTCGTCCATCGAAACCGTTGTGGCTACAACTTGGATGTCATCTCGCAGCCAGCTTGGAAATAGCGGACGCAGCGGTCGATCGATCAAACGGCCAGTCAAAGTCACTTTTTCCGGGGGGCGCCCTTCCCTTCGCAAAAATCCACCGGGAATTTTACCGCCAGCGTAAAGTCTCTCTTCGTAATCCACCAACAGGGGCAGGAAATCAATTCCTTCTCTCCCCTGCGATCGAGTCGCTGTCACCAAAACTGCCGTGTCACCCGACTGAATCAAAACTGCACCGCCTGCTTGAGGCGCTAGTAAACCAATCTTCAGTCTAATATCCCGTCCATCGAAGGATATTGACTTGTCTATCTCTACCATGTAGCACTGCTTCCTTATCTACCACATTCTTTCTCTGTCGGGATCGTAACATTACCACAGGATGTTTGAGAGTCCGACGCCAAAAGACAGGGATAATCGCGTCGCGATCGACTCTCTGTGTCTCGATTCTAAGCATTTATACTCTAAAATTATTTTTGGCAGTCTGGGGTCGGTTCTCCGGTCGATCGTCCGCTAAACGCCTTCCATAGATGGTACGATGAATTTTCGTTTGGGAATTGGGACGTTGAAGGAAGAAGAAGGAAGAAGGAAGAAGGAAGAAGGAAGAAGGAAGAAGGAAGAAGGATTTAGTTATCTAGGACAGGGAAGAAGCGGTAAGGTCCGCACGGCTCACCTAAATATACAGGTTCTACCTAATTCCTATCAGGCTCAAAATATCCTCGGTTTGTTTTAAATAAAAATTTCATAAATTCCATATAAATGCTGTAGTCAACCTCGCACTTAAATACAAATATCAGGGTAAAAAAATATGGCTATTTTACACGGCAGTTGGCTCGTAGAGAATGAAAAAACTTGCTTATTTATTTGGGGAGAAACTTGGCGAAAAATTGAACCCATTGAAACCATAGAATCGGGTATAAATTTACCACATCCCTTAGCAATGACCGAATCGGAATTTAGGATTTTCCTAAATTCGTTGCAGCAGTCGGGAAAACTGGATTGGCAATTACCGGAAACCGCAGAAAATCCATCGGAAAAAAGCAAAAAAACTAGGCGGTCTCCCAAAACTCAAAACGCAGAAATTACAGCCCCAAACTCCTCAATTAAAAGGGAAATTCGGGCGATCGCACTTCCCACCCAAATCTCAGAATCGAACGCAAACCTGATGCCGCAGCACTCAGCAGCAGCACTTGAGGAACCAGCTAAAACAGACGAAATTTACCTTTATCCCTGGCAAGTAGAGGGTTTTTGTCTCAACCCTCAAGCAGCTTTTGTTTTCTTGCAATCACTACCGCTTAACAGCACGGAACCAGACTCTTTTGTTGGCTCAGATTTACGTTTTTGGTCTCATGTTGCTAGGTGGAGTTTGGATTTGTTGGCAAGATGCAAATTTTTGCCGGGATTACAGAAACAGTCCGACGGTTCTGCTATTGCCAAATGGCAACCCCTGTTAGATAGTTCTACAGACATACTCCGCCTCGGCACTTTTGTCAAGCAAATGCCAACTGCTTGCCGAACATATCAATTGAAGGAAGAAGGAAGAAGGAAGAAGGAAGAAGGAAGAGGGGAAAAGGAAGAAGAATCGAGTCAATTGCCTTTAGCTGTGGATTTGCCGATGGGGGCTGAGGAATTAGTGTTAGGCTTTTTGAGCAGTATTGTAGATAGTCAAGTGCGATCTGCTGGTAGCTCTACTTTAGACATCAAAGCAGTTTCTCCTGTGCGCGACTGGCTGCAAGCTTTGCAGCAGGAATCTGGGATTGTGCAAGTAGAAACAGCAGCCTTGGAAAACTTGGCAACCAAGCTGAGTGCTTGGACTGCACCGCTGCAAAACCAATTATCTCAACAAAGTCAATTTCGCACTTGCTTTCAACTCATACCGCCGTCTCCTGGTAAAGCAAACTGGAATTTAAATTATTGCTTGCAAGCTGCAGATGAAACGGAATTTTTGGTTGACGCGACAACTATTTGGAACAACTCAGTCGAGCGTTTGGCTTATGCGGGGCGGACAATAGAATTGCCCCAAGAAACTTTGCTCAGCGGCTTGGGTTTAGCCTCCAAACTTTATCCCTTAATTGAACCGACTTTGCAAGCACAGCGGCCTCAATCTTGCCAATTAAATCCGCTGCAAGCTTACGAGTTTATTAAGTCTGTAGCTTGGCGGTTTGCTGATAGCGGCTTGGGCGTAGTTTTGCCGCCGAGTTTGACAAAGACAGATGGTTGGGCGAGTCGTTTGGGTTTGAGCATTCAAGCGGAAACTCCGAAAGTGACTCCGGCGAAAGGCGGGGTGGGATTGCAAAGTCTGCTAAATTTTAAGTGGGAATTGACGATCGGCGGACAGCGCCTTTCTAAGGCAGAATTTGACAGATTGATCGCGTTGAATTCGCCTTTGGTGGAAATTAACGGCGAGTGGGTGGAGTTGCGCGCGCCGGATGTGAAAGCGGCTCAAACTTTTTTTGCCAGCCGCAAAGAGCAAATGACTCTTTCTTTGGAGGATGCTTTGCGCTTGGCGTCGGGCGATTCTCAGATGATCGAGAAATTGCCTGTGGTGAATTTTGAGGCTACGGGTCAACTTCAGGAATTGTTGAATACTTTGAGCGATAATCAAGCGGTAAGTGCGATCGCAACTCCGGCTAGTTTCCGAGGACAATTGCGGCCTTATCAAGCGCTAGGAGCAGGCTGGTTGGCATTCTTAGAACGCTGGGGTTTGGGCGCTTGTCTCGCGGACGATATGGGGCTCGGTAAATGCTTATTACCACAAAGTTTGCTTTTTATCAATGGTTTTTTACAAAAAGCTGAAAAAATATGGGAAGCTTATGCCGGAAAAACAGAATTCGACGGTGAGGGCTTTTGGTCAGAACCTAACGAGCAATTACTGGTAAATTCCATAAATCAGGAAACAGGCAAAATTGTACAGGCGACTATTCGACGACTTTATCGCCAGCAAGTGCAAGAAAAGTTGCGAACAATCAAACTACAAGATGGTAGCAGCATCACAATTACCCGCCGCCACAAATTGTTAGGACGCGATGGCTGGACAAATGACCTCAAGGTTGGAGATTATGTTTGCGTTCCTGCTAAATTGTATTGGGAAGGAAAGCCGGAAGATCCCGATTTGGTAAAGTTTCTGGCTTGGCAGATTGCTGAGGGATATGAGCAGCGCGATCAAGCAATGCTCACAATAACGCAGAAAGATGTGGCAGTTCTTGAAGAATTGCGTTTCACACTTCACCGTTTAAGCAAAAAGTATGGGATAAAAATAAATAATCCTGCTGTTCGTACTCCCGGTAAGGAAAGAGCAGCATATTTAGCTGTGTGTAGTCGATCGTACCAAAGCTTTCTTGAGGCTAAAGGCTACGAGTGGGGGAAACTGTCAGCCGAGAAAAGCTTCCCACAATTTATCATGCAAGCCAATCTTGACAGCATACGAATTTTCCTCAAAAACTACTTTGATGCTGAAGGTTCTGTCATTCCTAAAATGCGGACTATCGAAATTAGCACCGCTTCGCCTTTAATCATCCAACAACTTTCTACACTGCTGCGGCGCTTTGGAATTTGGCTGCGAATCGCCACTAAGCAGAAACGCGCCACCAATGGCAGCGGTATTTTTCGCACGTATTACATCGGCACTTTCGGCGGTAACTCAGCGCGCATATTTTTGCAGGAAATTGGCTTCGGTGATTCCGAAAAACAGCGTAAATTAGAGCAGATTTGCGAAGTTAGTGCCAATACAAATGTCGAAGGAATTCCGGTTTCGGATCTTGTTGCCGATGCAGTGGAGATGACCAAACTGCCACTACGGCATTTCGGAATGCACAATCCTGTTTATATTAACGGTTCCCAGCAGTTTTCCCGCATCAGCCTAGGAAAGGTGGTAGCAGGTATGGAAAATGTGCTTGGTGGTTCCGCAGAACATGAGTACCGCCAGCTAAAGCCTTCTAAATGGACGAATCAGACCCTAGAGGCTTATGCAAATCTCAATGTAGCGCAGCTAGATAGTGTCCGAGAAAATTTGCAACTTATACTCGATCGCGAAGTATTTTATTGCAGAATAGAGGAAATTGAGGATTTTGAGTACAGCGGGTGGGTCTATGATTTTGAGGTGGGCAAACATCACAATTTTGTTGCCAATAATATCTTGTGCCACAATACTATTCAGCTAATTACTTTTCTGCTGCATTTACAAGAACAAGATGCCCTAGAAGCGCCAACATTACTGGTTTGTCCGACATCGGTATTGGGCAATTGGGCGCGGGAAGTCAAGAAATTTGGCCCGACGCTGAAAGTGTTAGTTCACCACGGAGATAAACGCGCTAAAGGAAAAGCATTTGCGACGGCAATTAAGGGAAAGGATTTAATAATTACCAGTTACGCCTTGGTGTTCCGCGATGCGAAGGAATTTCAAGGCATTAAATGGCAAGGATTGGTTTTAGATGAAGCGCAAAATATTAAAAATTCCGAGGCGAAGCAGTCGCAAGCAGTGCGACAAATTGAGGCATCTTTTAGAATTGCGCTGACGGGAACTCCGGTGGAAAATAGACTGCAAGAATTGTGGTCAATTTTGGAGTTTCTCAATCCTGGCTATTTGGGGCCGCGCAATTTCTTTCAGCGCCGATTTGCAATTCCGATCGAGAAATACGGAGATAGGGAATCTTTGCAGACTTTGCGATCGCTCGTTCGGCCTTTCATCCTCCGCCGCCTGAAAACAGACAAAGAAATCATCCAAGATTTGCCCGAAAAACAGGAGATGACTGTATTTTGTGGGCTGGCGGCTCAACAGGCGGTATTATATCAGAAAATAGTCGAAGAGTCAATAGCTGAATTAGAGTCAGCCGAAGGTATTCAGCGCCGGGGAATGATTCTGGCTTTGCTGGTAAAACTCAAGCAACTTTGCAACCATCCGGCTCTTGTGAAAGCAGAAGCTAAGCCGAAAGAATTGGAGATTAAGAGTCAGGAATCGGGGAAATTGCAGCGGTTGGTGGAAATGTTAGAAGAGGTGCTCGCTGAGGGCGATCGGGCTTTAATTTTCACTCAATTTGCTGAATGGGGAAAACTCCTGAAACCACATCTAGAACAGCATTTAGGGCGAGAAGTTTTGTTCTTGTACGGAGGAATTCGGCAACAGCAGCGGGAAGAAATGATCGATCGCTTCCAGCACGACCCCCAAGGCCCGCCGATTATGATTTTATCTTTAAAAGCAGGCGGGACAGGTTTGAACTTAACCAGAGCAACCCACGTTTTCCACTATGACAGATGGTGGAATCCCGCAGTAGAAAATCAGGCAACTGACCGCGTATTTCGCATTGGTCAAACCCGCAATGTGCAAGTCCACAAATTTGTCTGTACGGGTACGTTAGAGGAGAAAATACACGATATGATTGAAAGCAAAAAAGCTCTAGCCGAACAAGTAGTCAGCGCCGGCGAAAACTGGCTCACCGAGCTAGATACAGACCAACTTCGCAATTTACTAATTCTCGATCGCAATGCTATCATAGAAACAGAAGAAGAATAATATGATTAATTACAAATTCCCCACAGCACGACACGGATGTCACGGATACACGGATAGCTGTTTTTTCCTTTCTGACTCCAGCATCCCAATTTAGCGTTTCTAAATCATTTGTGAATTTCTTACTCCCTCCCCTTACTAAGGGGAGGGCTGGGGTGGGGTAAAAAATTTACAACTCATTTAGGATTGCTATTACCAATGCCCAATGCCCGATGCCCAATTCCCAATTCCCAATTCCCAAATAAATGATTGACAGAGAATGGTGGACACAACAGTGGTTAGATTTAATCAATACCTACCGCTTCAAAAAGCGCTTAGAACGTGGCTGGCAATATGCACGCGAAGGTAAAGTTCTCAGCATTAACTTCCCTAACCAAGAAGTAATTGCCATAGTTCAAGGAACCGATCCCAAACCCTATCAAGTTTCTTTAGGACTCGATACCTTGACAGATGAAGATTGGGATTATGTGATTGAAAATATGTCGCAAAGAGCAGTTTTTTCAGCTAAACTCTTAGCAGGAGAAATGCCGCACAATATTGAAGATGTATTTGCAGCAGCCGGCAAAACGCTATTTCCCTTAAGTTTATCTGATATTCGATCGCGCTGTAGCTGTCCTGACCCCAAAAACCCTTGCAAACACATCAGTGCAGTATACTACTTATTGGGCGATCGCTTCAGTGAAGACCCCTTCGTACTCTTTCAAATGCGGGGGAGAACCAAAGAGCAAATCTTGACAGCACTCCGTCAAAGACGAGGTACACAAGGAGAGGAAAATTCCCAACTCAACTCCGGCGAAAATGCCCCCACTACGAATTCTAAATTGCCAAAGGTCGATCGCTTTTGGGAATACAATCAGCAGCTAGAATCATCTTTAGTAGTTATTGTACCCCCACCCAGCAGCGAAACAGTATTAGATATCTTAGGCCCAATTCCCCTCGCCACCGACGGAAAAGGAACCGCTAGCAAATCATCGCCCGCATCTGACGCACTCAAGCAGCATTTTAGCAAAATCTACCAAGCAGTTAGCCAGCAAGCAGTTTTAGCAGCACTGAAACGGGGCGAAGGAGATTAATATAATTTCCTAGCAGAGAAGATAATAGGGACTATGGCTGGTAACAAATCAGGCTTTAATACCTCTTTTATTCTTTAGTCCCTGTCTGCTGGAACGAGAGTTTGTCTAGAATAGATTTCAACCGACGAGTCTTACGTTTGGCAATTTCAGTTTACACTTCCCGCAAATTACTCATAATCTCTATCAATTCCTGGGGGTGTTTAATCAAAAAATCGGGATTGTGTGCAGCCAAAGCCTCCTGAGAATTAAAACCCCAACCTACAGCAATTACGTTAATTCCGGTTTTTTTAGCAGCTTCTATATCTCTAATTTCATCTCCCACATAAACGACTTGTTTAGGATTTATATGTTCTGTTTTTAGCCATCTATTAATAACTTTATGTTTACCAAAAGTTGAGCCAGAGTAAATAAATGTGAAAGTGTCTTGCAAACCGTTTCTTTCCAGCGATGCCAAGACGTTTTCTCTGGAATTAGATGTGATAATGCCCAGTTGAAATCCCATTTTTTTTAACTCCAGTAAAACTTCTTTAATTCCTGGAAATAATTGAATGTTGGGAATTTCGCTGCGTAACTCTGATTTCAACATTCTAATCAACAGCGGGAATTTGAAGATAGAAATGCCCGAATACTGAAGGAGTTGCCAAGAATTTAAATTGCTCAGTTGAGCGATTTCCTCTTTGGTCGCCGACTTAAAGCCCAATTCGGCTGACAAACGGTTGGTGATGCTCAGAAGAATATCGATTGTATCTGCTAAAGTACCGTCAAAATCAAAAATAATTACTTTGGTCATTGGACAATAGCAAATAAGGAACTAGGGATCACTTCTATATTACCCATTACCTCTTGCTTGTCAAAAAAATTGATCGCAACGGCGGGATTTGCACCCGCATCTCCTGGTATGCTCCAAGGAATTCTATCATTTAAACTACGTTGCTGGTGGCAGCGAACCGAATCAAACGGTTGTCTCTCGCCTGTCGAGCGAGCGCTTTACCATTAAGCTACACTGCCCCATTTTATTATACATTTTCAAGGCAAAATTTTGACATCAAACTTAATATTAATTGTAAATTATCTATCTGGCTTGTAGCTGAGTCTCGCTCCCCCCCTGATTCTTGCCCGCTAATCCCCCCTATTAAGCGGGAGACAAGAAGTCTCTTTCGTCACGCTTATTAAGGGGGATGCGAGGCGGATAGAGACAGAGAGATAAGCGAGAGTATGAAAGGAATTTAGTCTTAAGTTGATACCACTGATGGAAAGTGGAAAAAGCCACAAAAATATTAAATGACTATTACCACTGCGACTCAGCATAATCTTTAAATAATTTACCATAAAAATAGCGTCCTTCATTCACTCCCAAATAAATTGGATCGCAAATCCGCGCGGCGGCATCAACAGCATCAAAGGGAGGTTGTACGCCGCGTTGCTGCATCGCTAAAACTTGAGGGTAAGGGTGCTGAAAACTAATCCATCCCGGATCGACAGCATTCATAAAAATTTTGTGTTTGGCATACTCTGAAGCGCAGGTGCGAGTCATCATGTTCAGCGATGCTTTTGCCATATTTGTATGCGGATGTCGCCAAGGTTTGTCACTGTTAAATTGCCCTTCTTTTGAAGAAACATTGATAATATATTTGCCAGCTTCAGGAAATTTTATCATCAGCCGTTTGAGCCTGCTGTTAATCGCAAAAGGAGCGATCGCATTAATAACGTGAACTTCCAACATTTCCAAAATGCTCACCTCATCATCCTTCATCAGCCAACTGTTGAAAGGGCGCAAATCCACTTGTTGTCCGTCGCGATCGTACATTCCGGGCGGAAACAAACTAAAATCAGATGAATGTGATAATTGAGCCTCTTGATCCAAGTTAAAAACCCTGGGGATTTCACTGTTGCGATGTGGAACAGAGTCTGTGGGAGATTGGGGGAGATCCTCAGAAATATTGTCTGTCAAAAAGTGCGTAAGCGTTGCCCTCGAAGAGGATAGCGCCAACAGCGGCTGAATCTCAGCAGGCAAAGCATCCAAAGGCAGAGATTCAAAATCCATCAAATGCTGGTAAAATTCAGGAGGGCGGTGAATTGTTTGAGCGGCATTATTGATAATAATGTCAATTCGCGGATAGCAGCAGACGAGGTGTTCTGCAAATCGCTCAACGGCCGCAATATACCGCAAATCTAACTCATAAACTTGCAGGCGATCGCACCACTGGGCAAAATCCGATTCTCTAGCATATCTCCTAGCAGCATCCCTAGCAAAACGAGTAGTACAAATTACAGCAGCACCAGCTCTCAACAACCTCAAAGTTACAGCATACCCAATTTTCACTCTCGCTCCCGTCACCAAAGCAAATAACCCATGCAAATTAGCCGTTTGGTTGCGTTTAGCAAAATTAAGTTCGCCGCACTTCAAACACAAACCACGGTAAAAAAAATGTTGCTCTTGAAAACTCTCCTTGCACACAAAACAGCGCGGCCGTTTATTCATTTGAAATTTATATGGCTGTAAAGAATATCAAGTCCAGCTACATCCGCTGCAATTAGCTTCCGCAAAAATCCCCCGATTATCGATATTAGCTTTTTTCATAATAGACCAGCTCAAATTAGCCCCATTAAAAGTAGCTCCGCTGAGATATGCGTTCAGGAAATTTGCTCTTTTCACAACAGCATCGCTCAGATTAGCACCAGCCAAAGTAGCTTTATTAAAATCAGCATCGCAAAGGTTTGCTCCAGTAAGATCGGCTTGAAAAAAATCAGTATTTGTCAAATCCGTTCTCTCTAAATTAGCACCGCGCAAATTAGCTCCCATAAAACAAGCTCCTGCAAATTTACTCCACCGCAAATTAGCTCCTGCCAAAACCAACCCTTTAAAATTCCCGCCGTTAAAATTAGATCTAATTAGTTTAATCCCCGCCAGATTTGCTCTGGCAAAATTCACTCCGCCCAGGTTTGCCCCACTCAAATCCGCCCCGCTCAAATCAGCACCCGTCAAATCTGCCCCGCTCAAATCCGCCCCGCAGAGTTTAGTTTTTTTCAAAATGCTTTGAGATAAATTAGCATCGCGAAAATTAACCGAGCGGAGGTTGGCTAAACTGAGATTAGCTGCTTGCAAATCAGCGCCGCTGAGATTGGATCGGCTCAGGTTAGCTCCCGTCAAATCGGCATTTCTCAGATTACTTACTTCCAAATTACTTTTAAAAATTTTTGCGCCTCGCAGGTTGGCAGATTCAAAGTTCGCTCCTGCTAAGTTTGACTCTCTCAGGTTGGCTTTAGCCAAATTAACTCCGCTAAAATCTCCCCAACTCAACTCTACAAAGCCACCCAATAAAAGTAGATTTTGCACTCTCCATTTATTCCAAATCGACGCATCTTTTTTGAGCAAACTTATATGTTCTTCCCTGGCCAATACTGCAGCAGCAGTAGCTCGCACCCGCTCGTCAGCATCGTCCAAAACAGCAGTTACTGCTTCTAAACCTGCATCTCCGTATTTGATGGCATCTGCAAGTGCTGCCAGCCTTGCTTCAGCCGAGGGGCTTGCTAAACGCTGCTTGACTCGTGCTATGCCGCCCAAGACAGCAGCATGAATTAAAGGTGGATTTTTACCGCCCCAAACTGCATCGTATTCTTTGGGTTCATTGGCTGGCATTTGTTATTTGTTGACTGTTGACTGTTGGCTGTTGACTGCTGACTAATGACTAATGACTATTGACTGCTGGCTGTTGGCTGCTGACTAATGACTATTAATTTGATTTGCTTTCGCATTTCGCCGCAACATTTCGGGTTTAATGCGCCGCAGCGCCGAAGCGGTAAATCTGCGGTTCCATTCCTCGTCGGAGATGTCGGCTAATTCTGCAAGTGTCGGTGCTATGTTTTCAGGATAAGGCTCAAACTCTGCCACATCAGTTGGTTTCGCAAATCGCTGATTCCAAGGACAAACATCCTGACAAATGTCGCAGCCTGCTACCCAACCTTGTAAATTAGATGCAATTTCGTCGGGCAATTTTTCGGCTCGATTCTCGATCGTGTGATAGGCTATACATCGATCGGCATTCACCACAAAAGGCTCAGTAATTGCTCCCGTCGGGCACGCCTCAATACAGCGAGTGCAAGTACCGCAATGTTCCGTATGAGACTCATCGGGCGCTAACTCCAAATTAGTCAAGATTTCTCCCAAAAACACCCAAGAACCGTATTCGCGCGAAATTACATTACCATTTTTAGCAATCCAACCAATCCCGGCACGCTGCGCCCACATTTTATCCTGAACTGGCCCGGTATCAGCATAATACCGCGCTTCAATTCCCTCGCCTTGCGATCGCACCCAATTTGTCAAAACCTTCAGTTTTTTGTGCAGGATTTTATGATAATCCCTTCCCCAGCCGTAGCGAGAGATTTTGGCATATTCGGAAGCGCCTGGGCGTTGGTGAGGCGTGTAGTAGTTGATGGCGACACATATTAATGACTGCACCTCTGGCATGAGCGATCGAATATCCTGCCGTTTCGGGTTTGCCATCCATGCCATATCCGCCTGATAACCCTTGTCCAGCCAAGCTTGCAATCTTTGTTTTTCTAAATCAAAATCCGCGTCTGTTGAGGCTATCCCCACTTTGTGAAATCCCAACTCAAGGGCTTTTTGCTTAATGCGATCGGTATTAATTGATTTTTTCATCACGTAAGAAACCACTGCACAAATTGTGCCATAAGTCTAGTAGTTTTAAGAGTATTTTTGGTACAGTATTGATAATTCTTTTACAATCTTTATATTTATAAGTTTGAACTCCAAAATGTCAAAAATGTTACATAATTTAATTTAGGGAGAATTCGATTCGCTAATTCAAGTACGCAAGTAAAACCGACAGCGAATCCCACAGCATACATATGGCAGTTAGTATTCAATCAGCTCAATCTATTTTTTCCAACACCGAGATCGCTAGCGTTGTTCCGGCTACCACGGAAGCGTTCTACAAACTCAGCGTTGAAGACCAACTCGCACTGCTCTGGTATGCCTACACCGAAATGGGCGTTTCCATTACCGCAGCAGCACCGGGAGTAGCCAGCATGGCGCTTGTTGAAGGCATACTGAGCGAAATCAAGCAAATGTCGCCGGCTGCTCAAAGCAAAACCATGTTTGACCTAGCCAGCAACGCCGACACAACAATTGGTCGGATTTACACTTCTTTGCGCGTCAATACCAAACTCGGTTTCTGGTACGAGTTGGGACAGTTGATGAAACAGGGCCTTGTAGCTCCGATCCCCGCTGGCTATCAAATGTCTCCCGAAGCCACCACAGTTCTCGAAACCATCAAAAAACTCGATCCCGGCCAGCAAATTACCGTACTTCGCAACACCGTAGTTCACATGGGCTACGACCCCGATTTCAGCCAAGAGTACGGCAAACGCTCAGCCCCCCGCAGCACTCCGACCGCTCCAGAAGAGCGGGTGAAAACCCAAATTGAGGGTATCAGCGAGCAGACTGTCCTCAACTACATCGACTACATGAACGCCTTCGACTTCACCCCAGCCGTCGGTTTATTTGCTGAAGAAGGTGCCCTGCAACCGCCTTTCCAAAAGCCGATCGTTGGTCGCGACGCTATCCTCAACTATATGCGGGAAGAGTGCATCGGACTGAAAATGATGCCGGAGCGAGGCTTATCGGAACCTGCAGAAGATGGCTACCGCCAAGTGAAAGTCACCGGCAAAGTCGAAACTCCCTGGTTCGGAGCGAATGTGGGTATGAACATCGCGTGGCGGTTTTTGCTCGATCCCCAAGGTCAAATTTTCTTTGTGGCGATCGACTTGTTGGCATCTCCGAAGGAATTGCTCAATTTGATCCGCAAATAGAATATTCTGGTTGGCTCTGTTAAACAGGCTTGGCCAGAAACCCAGATGCCGTTAGGTGTCTGGGTTTCTATCATTTTAGATTTGAGATTTTAAATTTTAGATTCAAGAATTGAAGGATGGGAAATGACTGATGGTATCAGGGTTGGCAGCTTGGCTATACTTGGATTTTTTGGAAGTAATATTGATTTTGGTCGATCGCTCTGAAAGCTGCGATGACGCTCTCCGGTTCTCCTTTTTTAGGAGAATTATTTTCCTAACCCTACTTATATCTTTTGAGGGATTTGCTGCGGCAAAGATAATGATTAAAGTATACTCATTCATTTGAAATTACTTGTTTTATGACCGCAACAACTCGACCTATTTTAACTACCTCTATAAAGATTGCAGGCATCACCATTCCAGCCGTATTGCAATATTTTGAAACTTTAAACGCGGGCGATTTTGAAGCGACGGCTAATTTATTTGCCGATGATGGGGTTCTAAACGCGCCGTTTGAAGATCCAATTATCGGCAACATCTCGATCGCCACTTATCTAAAAAAAGAAGCGCGAGGAATGCAGCTAGAACCCCAGAAAGGTGTCAGCCAAATTTTAGAAGATGACCAAGTAGAAGTTCAGGTCAGCGGTCGGGTGCAAACTTCCGCATTTGGTGTTAATGTCGGATGGCTGTTGTTGCTTAATTCTGACCAAAAAATTCTTTCTGTCACAGTCAAACTGTTAGCTTCTCCCCAAGAATTGCTAAATCTGCGGTCGCAGACGAAATTTGATGTTTGATAAGCTGTTTCACATTTAAATTGTCTATTTTGGTTTTACCTGTCGATCGCACGTAATAGCTAAAGTCGTACGATCGACAGGTTAATCGGCTTTTTATCGCCAGAATGAGGCAGAAACTGGGTTTTTCTCCAAATCTTTGGTGAAGTGCCACTCACGCTATAAAAATCCCGTTTCTGCGGTATTTGTGCGATCGGGACTGGGAGCATCTCAATGAAAGCAGCCAAGCCCAAAATTGGAGTTAGGAGTCAGGAGTCAGGAGCCAGGAGAAAAGAGAAGGAAGGAAGAAGGAAGGAGCCAGAAGAAATGTTTTTACAAATATGAGATGCTCCATCGGGACTTTACCCCTACAATCTTACAGTCTCGCCTTGGGCGGACGATACTGCACGAAAAATTGGCTGTCACCGCACCGTGCGACAGACAGCCAAAGCGAGTCAAAAAGTGCATTGCCAATCACTAATCACTCCTGACTAATGACTAATTAAGATTTTTCCGGCAAACTCGCTTCCAACTTTAGACAGTTGCGACCGTCTATTTGCAAAGTGTAGTCCACCCGATCCATAAGTCTGCTCATAATCAGCCAGCCGTAGCCGCTTTCCTGTTTAGCTTCCGGCCTCGGGGGATTGTAAGTATCCATTTCGTAACCTTTACCGTAATCCCAAATTTCTAAACCAATATCCCTATTTTTTAAATTCAAGCGAATTAACACGGGCAAATTGGGTTGATCTTTGTGAGCATGGCGGATCACGTTAGAATAGGCTTCTGCTAACACCAAGCGCAAACGATTCGACTGACGCGGCCAATCGACGTGCTCTCCTAGCTCTACTTCCAAACTGCTCAGCAACCAATTTTCAACAATTGTTAAAAACCGCAAGTCGCTTGGCACATGAAGCTCAGTATTCATAAAAAAATCCCGTAAGTTTGAAAACCCTGTGTCTTCACACCAGGTATGAAACACGACGCGCCGAATGGATTCGGCCTCAATACTTGTCGCTACTCGGAGGATACTAGCCTTTTCTGTTTAAAAATCAGGCATTCGTCATTGGGTAGAAGGCAGAAGTTAAGAGTATAGTTGAAAACTTTTGTTATGGGCCTAAAGCCCCTTAACAATTGATAATTACACCGAGACTGCAAGCAGCGAGGTATAAAAAATCTGTGTTTCAATCCTTGGCTTTTAAGCGTTGGTTTTTTCTGCTGACGAATGCCTTCTACCTTAACCCTTTACAGGTATTTAATCCCCCAGGAAAGCGATTCAGGAAACTAGCTGCGCCATCGCCGGCTAGGTTTTTTACTGTGGTTTTTGACTGTTGACGATAACGCCGTCCTTTGCAGGACTACTCTATGGGCCGTCAACAAGCAGGGCTTAAGTTTTTTCGGCTCTCACCCCCGACTATGCGTCGGGAGTCGCTGACAGATTCAAAGAACCTCCAGAGAGAGTATGGTTTGGTCGTCTTCCTGAACGGGATTATCGGCTCGGATGTGAGCCAACAAATTGTCCAAGTTGAAAGAACCAGGTTCCTGAATCAAGAGTTGCCAAAGCCCTTCTTGTTGTAGCATAGAACGGGTTGGTACACCCCCTGCGACCGCTTCAGTGGTCACGGTAGCTTCAGTAATCCCGTCACTCGTCAGCAGAAATACATCTCCTGACTTTAATTCGATCGTACCTGCTTTGCCTCTCCAAACTGGTAGTATCCCCAAGGGAATGCCACGAGCTTTCAGGAAATTCGGCTCGGCTGGCGTTTTACCGCTAGCAGCTTGAGCTTTGACCTCCGAGTGAGACCAAACAATCGGGTAAATGTGACCGGCATTAGCAAATGCCAGGTGTCCCGTTGACGGAGTGTAACGAGCTACAACCATTGTAATAAAATGGTTGTTGCCGATCAGGTCGTCAGACATACTGCTATTCATGTTCTGCATAACTTGATCTGGCTCTGGAGAAACTTCTTGGGAAAGTTCCCGCCGCATCACCGAAATCGCGCTCGCCATAAATAGAGCAGCCGGAACTCCCTTACCCGAAACATCTCCCACCGCTATCCAAATATCCCCTTGGGAGTGGACGTAGACTTCAAAAAAGTCGCCACCAACTTCCCGCGCGGGATAGCAGCAAGCCTGCACCCTGACAGTTTCAAAATCCGGCCAACTTTGACGCAACAAGTTTGTTTGGATTTGGCGAGCCACTTCCAACTCATTTTGCATCTGCTTGGCTAAATCCAGAGTGCGCTGGTAGAGCTTAGCTTGAGACAGGGCGAGAGCAGCTTGAGCTGCTACACCTTCTATTAACTCTATATCTTCTGCCGACCAAGGGTTAGTGCCGCCAATCTGGGACAAAGCCAGTACCGCCAGCAATTCTTGCTGGTAAGTCAAGGGCACGGCAATCTCAACCGAGTTACCATTCCCCCCACTGTTTGAGTTCACTTGAGTTTGGCGGGTGGCTACAGCTTGAACCAGCAAATTTTCATCAAAAGAAAAGTTACTGGCATCGTCGGTTTGGGCTTGGTAGGGGAAGGTACTGGGCAATAGTCGATCGGTCTCTACCGGCCGCAGCATACAATAGTTGGCCTCAAAAGTTTGACCTACGGTTTGAACAATAGTTTGTACCATACTAGAGTAATCTAGCGACCCGCGAATCACGCTCATTACCTCATTGAACAGAGATTCCTTGCGTAAAGCGCGGCGCAATGCAACGCTGCGCTGCTTGTAGTATTTGTAAGTATCTGAGGCTTGATTGATCACCAATTTGAGTTCTTCTGGATTCCACGGTTTGGTGATGTATTTGAAAACTTGACCTGAGTTGATGGCCTCAACCAAATCTTCAACATCGGTGTATCCCGTTAGCAGAATCCGAATCGTATCGGGAAATCGCTCGACAGTTTTCCCCAAAAACTCGGTGCCATTCATTTCTGGCATCCGCTGGTCAGATATAATCACCGCCATCTCGCCCTGTTCGTCTAGAACTTCCAGGGCGCTGAGGGCGCTATCTGCTTTGTAAACCTGAAAGTCGCGTCGAAACGTCCGGTACAATAAATCCAAGTTGTCGGGTTCGTCATCGACTACCATCAGTTTCAGCTTGCTTCCATCTCCCCGACTCATCTTTCTTCCCCCTTGAAAACCCCCACCATAGCTGTATTCAGCAAGGTGGCGGGAGGAAAAGGGGGGCTGGATATATGCAACATATCAGTTACGTCAAGTTGAGTTAAAGAAACCCGTTTTACCTTAAGGTGAGCATTCCTTTCGCACCATCTGTTCGCACAACAGATGAGAGGCTTTCGATACTGTAACCCGCCTCGGTAGGCCGCTTCAATAGGGAAAATTCCCGAGTCAGCTTTCGCGCTTTGATACGAGCAACGACCGTGTGAGCAGTCGGTACTTTTCTAAACACACCAGCCTCCCCAATGACTAATTAATCCTCTGATTGCAGAGTTCTTAACTAGCTGGGCACTGTCCTCGGTGTGAATTTTAACACTTACTACTAACGCAGGTATTGCTACCTAAGTCTGGTCAACACCGGCTATATTTCAAGCCCCACTGTACCCGGAGGGTTAGTGGTGGGTTGTTGGCGCTATTGCCTACATCTTTGCCGAATCGTACTTGATTGCTGCATACAAGTCTCCCTAATCTCTGAACTTTTTGCAGCAAGCATATTACTACTGCCGAATCAAGTTATTCTTTCTGCCAGTCTGAGCTTAGCAGAACGAGAGCGGGGATTTCTAGCTACTTCTTCGGATTGCGGCACGATCGGCTTTTTTGTCAGTACCTGCAAACTGGGTGTTCCTCTGAGTTGGTGCTTGACTGGTCGGTCTTCCAGACTGTGAAATGTAATGATTCCGATTCTCCCACCGGGTTTTAACCACCTTGGCGCCTGGTGGAGGAAAGTATCTAAAGACGCTAGTTCGGAGTTGACGGCTATCCTTAAAGCTTGGAAAGTACGGGTGGCCGGATGGATTCTGCCGTTGCGCTGCTTGGGGGGGAAGCTGGAGGCGATCGCCCCTGCAAGTTCTGTTGTAGTTTGAAAAGGACGGCTTTGCACAATCCGCCTTGCGATGCGCCGCGACAGTCGCTCCTCACCGTACTTGTAAATAATATCTGCTAGTTTAACTTCTTCCCAGTGGTTGATAATCTCTTCTGCCGTCAAAGATTGCTGCTGGTTCATACGCATATCTAGTTGAGCTGGGTGGCGAAAACTAAATCCTCGTTCCGGTGTATCGAACTGAGCCGAGCTGACGCCCAAGTCTGCTATGATACCATCAAATTCGGCTTCTGAGGACTGATATTCAGCAAAGTTGCCGTGCCAAAACTCAACGGGCGAGTTGGCAAATTGGGCTTGGCAAAAACGGATGGCTTGTTCATCGCGGTCGATCGCCACCACTGTAACATCGGCCGCCGCCGCTAAAATCAAACTGGTGTGTCCGCCGCCCCCAAGCGTCGCGTCCAAATATCGGCCGCCTGGACGCACAGCCAAACCCGCAATTAACTCGCTTCCCAAAACTGGAACGTGATAGGTGTCAATACTGACATCTGATCCAAGGGTCTCCTTCTCAGAGAGCTCGATATCCTTCATAATCATAAAAGCCAAACAAAAATCAACAATAGCTAGTAATCATTAATTCATTTAATTATGTCAAGAATTGAGACTAGAACCGAACCGATGGTGCTCAACATGGGGCCGCACCACCCATCCATGCACGGGGTACTCCGGCTAATCGTCACCCTAGACGGGGAAGATGTGGTGGACTGCGAGCCTGTTTTGGGCTATCTGCACCGCGGGATGGAAAAAATCGCCGAAAATCGCACCAACGTGATGTACGTGCCCTACGTGAGCCGCTGGGACTATGCCGAGGGGATGTTTAACGAAGCGGTGACAGTAAATGCGCCGGAAAAGTTGGCGAATATTGCTGTCCCCAAACGGGCGAGTTACATTCGGGTAATCATGCTGGAGTTGAACCGGATTGCTAACCATTTGTTGTGGTTGGGGCCGTTTTTGGCGGACGTGGGGGCGCAAACTCCTTTTTTCTATACTATGCGCGATCGCGAACCAATTCTCGACTTGTGGGAAGCAGCCACAGGTTATCGCATGGTGAATAATAACTATTTCCGCATTGGCGGAGTTGCCGCAGATTTGCCTTACGGTTGGGTAGATAAGTGCCAAGATTTCTGCGATTATTTCGTTCCCAAAATTGACGAGTACGAACGTTTAATTACTAACAATCCAATCTTCCGCCGCCGGATTGAAGGCTTGGGTACTATTTCTCGCGAAGAAGCGATTAACTGGGGACTGTCCGGTCCCATGTTGCGGGCTTCCGGCGTTAAGTGGGATTTGCGGAAAGTTGACCATTACGAATGTTATGACGACTTCGACTGGGAAGTTTGTACCGAAGCTGCTGGCGATTGTTTAGCCAGGTATTTAGTGCGGATTCGGGAGATGCGCGAGTCGGTTAAGATTCTCTATCAAGCCTTGAAAGGACTCCCCGGTGGCTCTTACGAGAATTTGGAAGCGAAGCGACTCGAAAGCGGGCCAAAATCTGAATGGAATGGTTTTGACTATCAGTTTATTGGCAAAAAAGTTGCGCCGACTTTTAAGATTCCCAAGGGCGAACATTATGTCCGCGTTGAAAGCGGCAAGGGTGAGTTGGGGATTTATATTATCGGGGATGATAGTGTGTTTCCTTGGCGCTGGAAGATTCGGACTGGGGATTTTAATAATTTGCAGATTTTGCCTCACATTGTGCGCGGCGTGAAAATTGCCGATTTGGTGGCGATTTTGGGAAGTATCGACATTATTATGGGATCGGTTGATAGGTAGGTTTGGTCGGTTTTAATCTGAGAGTTTAACCCGGTTTTTTTGTGGAAACCGGGTTGAATTTTTTTTGCCGCAGATGAACGCGGATAAACGCGGATGGATATCGATTAATATTGCTATTAACGTCGCTAAAATGTATCTTATTTCTCTCTTCTCTCTTCCTCTGTGCCCTCTGCGCCCTCTGCGGTTAATAAAAAAAATCTCTCCTTCACAAAGGAAATAACATCAACTTTGATTCGATAAATTATGAAAGTTCAGCAATCAGATATCAATGACAGCAACCCGGAACTCTGCGCTTTAATCTGCGAAAGAATTGCGGCAACTCCGCAGCAGCGAATTACTTTTGCTGAATATATGAATTTGGCATTATATCATCCGCAGCACGGTTATTACAATAGCGATCGCCAGTCGATCGGCAAACAAGGCGATTTTATCACGTCGTCTCATTGGGGTGCTGATTTTGCGGAGGTTTTGGCGGATCAGTTTGTAGAAATGTGGGAATTTCTCGTTAGCGGAGCCCTCGAAGAGGATCGACCTTTAAATTTCGCGATCGTAGAAATGGGCGCTGGGCGGGGAACTTTTGCAGCCAATGTGCTGCAATATCTGCAACGGCAACATCCCGATTTCTTTCATATTTTAGAATACATTATTATTGAAGTTGCCCCTGGACTTCAAGCGGAACAACGCCAAAGGTTAAGTGATATCAAGTGTGTTAAGTGGTGTAATTGGGATGACATAGTTAATAATTCAATAGTCGGTTGTTTCTTTTCTAACGAGTTAGTGGATGCTTTGCCCGTGCATCAATTCATTCTGGAATCAGGGCAAGTTAGGGAGATTTACGTTGCCGCAGAAACCCCAAAAAATGAACAAGAAGAGATAAACTTTGTTGAAGTAATTGGCGAAGTTTCCACGCCTAAAATTGCCGAATATTTGGATTTGGTAAGCATCGATTTGTCGGCGAGTGTTTATGGGGATGGTTATCGCAGTGAGGTGAATTTGGCGGCTTTGGACTGGATGAGTACAGTTGCTCAAAAGTTGCAGCGGGGATATTTGTTAACTATTGATTACGGTTATCCGGCGCACCGCTATTACAATCCGAGGCGCAGGGAGGGGACGCTACAGTGTTATTATCGCCACCGATATCACAGCAATCCTTATATTAATGTGGGGCGGCAGGATTTAACGGCTCATGTTAATTTTACGGCGTTGGAAAGGCAGGGTGAATTGTGCGGTTTGGATGTGGTGGGGTTTACTCAGCAGGCTCTATTTTTGATGGCGTTGGGTTTGGGCGATCGTATTGCTTCTCTGTCTACAAATGATGCGGAAGTATTGGATTTGGCAACGTTTTTGCGGCGCCGGGAGGCTTTGCATCAATTGATCGATCCGATGGGTTTGGGGTGTTTTGGGGTTTTGGTGCAGTGTAAGGGGTTGAAGGAAGAGGAAAAGGGGAGAATATTGAAGGGTTTGATGGTGCCTAATTAATTATTTTGTGGAAATGTACCTGCTCTCATCTTGAGGAACGATATAGGCTTCACCTATGAGAACGTTGTCCTCCTCTGGCTAGATGATGACCTAGAAATTCTCCTCATAACATCACGTTAGTTAGAGCAGGCGTTAAGTATAAGGAATGATAAAGGCTCTACGCCGTAGGCTTTCGAGTAGGGTAAGCTCGATCGCACTCTATCCTTATCCCCCGCCCTGTACCAAAATCCCTACCCACTCCTATGCGACGTTTTTTTCGAGAAAACAGTCTCAGCCTAGTCATGTTCGGGCTGTTCTTTTTCTCACTGGTAAGTCAAATCATCACCGGTCATCACGACTACAGTCAAGAACTAAAAGATCGCTAGCAGCCCCAGATTGTTGTTGTTGAGTATCTTGGAAGCGGTCACTTTATCGAAGCGCTCTTTGAAAACTGGGAGAGCGAGTTTTTGTTGATCGGCACACTCGCGGTTTAGTCTGTTTTATTGCGCCAGAAAGGTTCGCCCGAATCCAAACCAGTCGTGAAGCGAAGCTATCTTCCCGCAGGGGTTCCCGTTCCCCGTAGGGGTTCCCGTAGGGTAGGGTAGCGAATCGCCCGAATGACTAAACTGGAAAAGATTGACAAAGCCTTTTGGGGCGTTTAACTGCTACCTGAATTAGTAGAGCTAGGTACAATAAATCGGTTTTGACAGCGACATCATCATTAGTTCAAAACTACTCTTTTAGATAGAGGTTTCCATGTTTTTAGTTTTTTACAATGACCTATAACTTGCAAGTAATTACTATCAGTCAAACAGGTTTTGCAAGTTTTTTGACCTGTAAACCAAAACGAAAAAGTTGAGTATAAAGGAGTTGCATCATGACAGATACAAGCAACCGTGGATTTGCTTCAATGGATGAAGATAAACAGCGGGAAATTGCCAGCAAAGGCGGCAAAGCTGCCCACGAAAAAGGAACAGCACATGAGTTTACTTCCGAGGAAGCGAGAGAGGCTGGTCGCAAGGGTGGTGAAACAGTCAGCCAAGATCGGGAGCATATGTCAGAGATCGGTCGCGAAGGCGGCAAAAATTCTCACAAAAACGATAAATAGCTCTTGAGTGCGTCCCCTTATTCTTGTCCAAACGAGTCTAGAAGTTTCAATCCGTATTGGAACTTCTAGTTTGGTTTGGGGGGTTTTGGGGTTTTGGTGCAGTGTAAGGGCTTGAGGGAGGAGGAAAAGTCCGCGCGAGCGAAGCTATCCCGTAGGGAATCGCTCAAAGGTTTCACGGTGCCTTAAGTTAACTACAATCAGCAACACGCACTCTTTTCCAATTACTTTTGTCATCACTTAAGCGCACTGACTCAGTGGCGGAAATTCCCATTTTCCAGAATATAAAGTAGATGGCAGCTTTAAACAATAAGCAGCAGGAGTTACTTCTATCAGCCACCAATTAAACATATCTCGTCTGGCTTCAGTAAAACCAGAAATGGCATCACCAGTAATCGCATCATACAGAATATCTAAGATGGCATTATAAGCTGTTTTCGTATTGAGTGTTTGCAGCAAGCCGTAAAAGATATTGTAAGCTTCGTCAGTAGCTTGATATTTTCCGATTTTGTTGATGTTAGGAAACAAGGTATCAGCCCAAGTTTCTGGGATTTCACAGCTATCCTTCAGCCAACAAGATACAATTCCTTGAACGATATCAGCCTTGTGTTCTTCAGGAAAGTAATGTTTAATGGTCGGTTTGGCTGCTAATGCTATTCCATAAGCCATATAGACGTATCGCTGATGGGATATTGCATCATTAGGAATTCCAAAGGCTGTCATTACTTCTACAAAGGCTTCTTCTACATCGCTGTTTCCGCCTCGTTCGTATAAATCGTCATATTTTCTGTCCCAAACTGTGTGAAGTGTTTGCTGTAACTGCTCTGGAATAGTTGAGTTGCTGGGCAATTTAAAATCAGTGTAGTAGCCTATGTCAAACTTGATCATTGACTTTCCCTCCTGATGTATTTTCTTTAATCGTAAACCAAGATCCAGCTAATGTTAAGCTTCAGATATACCGCCACATTGGAAATTAACTGTAAACTATGCTCGCACACCTCTTATTCAGCCCATTTTAATCGTTGTTGAATTGACATGCCCTGCAACTTTTTACTCATTTCATATAAATCCACTTGCGGATAATTCCCCTTAAATAGCGGAATCAAAGACTCAACAACAGCAGCAATTCCCTGCGGCGGCACTGCATTGCCAATCTGCCGCCGTACTTCAGTCGTAGAACCTTCAAAAACAAAATCATCGGGGAATGTTTGCAATCTTGCCCTTTCACGATTTGTCAAAGAACGCGGTTCTAAATAATGATAACCCCAAGTTCCGCCACCTCCACCAGCAATGATTGTCGATGATGGTTTATCTGGATGAATTCGCCGATAAACATGACTGATCATGCCTTTGACATAGTATGGACTATCCTTGGGAATATCAGAGAAATTTCCCCCCGGTTTAATTCGATTTAAAATTTCAACGGTGCGGGCTTGAATTTTATGATGTTGGTTATTGTCAAGAACTGCTTCCACATTTTTGAGTGCTTCGCCCGCTGTTCGATAGGAATTTTTGCGATTTTGACCGTATTCTGGCTGAGGATGCACAAAGTTAAATCCTGTATCCATCCGAATGCCAACTAATAACACTCTTTGGCGAAATTGAGGAACTCCGTAATCCGCAAAGTTGTAGAGTTTAGGTTTAACTAAGTAGCCCGGAGCGATACTTTCAAAGTCAGAAATTATTTGTTTTATTGCTTGATAATTATTTGCACTTAATAAGCCTTTGACATTTTCTGCTACAAAAGCTTTGGGCTTTTTTTTATTGACAAAATCGAGAAAGTATGTATATAAATTGCCTCTGGTTCCTTCAAGTCCGGGGCGTTTCCAAATTAGGGAGAAATCTTGACAGGGGAACCCTCCTATACATATTTCTGCTTCGGGAACTTGTGCAATGTCTATATTTTCTATGCTGTCGTTGATAATGACATCAGCAATGTTTCTGCTGAATGTTTTGCAGGCGTGTTGATTGGAGTCGATCGCCCAAACTACCTCAAATCCGGCTTGGTGGAATGGCAAATCCATGCCGCCGCAACCAGAAAATAAGGATATGAGTCGCGGTTTTTTTGTCCAGGCGATCGCCTGGAGACGTTCGATTAACATAGGAGTGCAAAGTTAGCCAAGGGCGGGCTGGATGCCCCCACCACAAGAGTGTCATCATACCAAAACACGATCGAACTCGACCGATCGGTTAATATTTCACTCTTCGTCATCTAACTCAATCCCGGCTTGACGCAGTTTTTCGGCCAATCTTTCAGCGCGGAGTTTTTCGCGATCGGCCCGTTGGCGTTCTTGTTCTACTCTTTCTTCCGACCAAAGCAACAACTCGCCTTCTGCATTCCACCACCTCAACCAACAGCCTGTCCTTCCTTCGTGCGTTCCTTGCCACATTCCTAAAAACAAGTCTAATCCCGGTATCCAATAACGTCCGTTTTCATCAGGTTTTTGCAAGTTGTAACGCTCTGATTCTAAAGCGTAAACTTCTACATGAGCTGTTTTCGCTCGGAATATGACGTATCGGGGGACTTTGATTACTTGCTCGTAAAAAAACCACTTTCCCACCCGCGAGGTAAACTCTACGGAGTATTCTTCTCCATAGGTTTCTGAAAGAAATTCCATCACGATTTGGGGGATGGTTCCTTCTGTGTGTGGCGTGTAACTACGGCGGACTTGCGAGACATTTTTTGGATTAACGGGTTTCACGTACATCCAATCTGGTGCTTTACAGATAATACGCTGTTCGTCGCTGCTTGAACCTGGGAAACTTATGCCGGCACACAAGGCAAAGTTGGAAACAATTAAGGCCTCCTGCATTAATTCAGGAAATCCTGTTAGTGGCTGGCGCAAAGCGGCGGCTAATAATGGTTCGCTTTCGTCTTCCACTGGGTCGTCTGGTAGTTGAAAATCTTCTGGTAGTAGCGGCCAGGTGATTGTGAGTTGTGTTTCATAATTTTTAGTGGCTACAGACATAGTTTATCAGAGGTTAAATGTTTTAATGTTTAAATTATATCTCTTGGTTTTTGGGATTACTGTTAATGGCTTAATGACGAGGCAGAACCTCTGGATATGCGTTACCGGGCAGAGCCTGGTAAGGAGAGGATGGGAATTCAAAATCCCCCTGATTAAGGGGGATTTAGGGGGTCTAGACTGGGCTAAAACCGAGAGTTCTAAGGGTTGTTAATTTTCTGCTGTAGCTCGTTTGTCATTGCTAGTAGTTCAGATTGGGCGATCGCACTTTGTTCGCCACTCGCCAACCACTTCAATTGTACCGTCTCATTTTCAGCTTCCGCATCACCCAAAACCAAACACCCAACAGCACCGCTTCTGTCGGCTCTTTTAAACTGTTTTCCGAACGCACTGCCGCTCAAATCTATCTCAACACTAAACCCAGCACCCCGCAATTTTTGCGCTAACAAGATTGATTGCTGTTCGGCTTTATCGCCCCTAGATACCAAATAGAAATCTAACTTCGGCGCGGGCAAAGGTTGCAACTTTTGCAACAGGATAATCAACCTTTCGATTCCCATTGCCCAACCGACTGCCGCCGTATCTGGGCCGCCCAATTCCTTGACTAAACCGTCGTAGCGGCCACCACCACAGACTGTTGCTTGCGCTCCCAAATCGTCGGAAATGATTTCAAAGGCGGTGTAAGTATAGTAATCTAAACCGCGCACTAATCGGGGATTTAATTGATAGCTAATTCCTAAATTTGTGAGCATTTGCTGCACTTTATCGAAGTGATCTCGCGATTCGTCACCCAAATATTCTAAAATACTCGGCGCGCCCTTAACAATTTCTTGAGTGCGCTGATTTTTACTGTCCAATATCCGCAGCGGATTGCGAGTCAAGCGGTCTTGAGAATCGGCGTCTAATTCGTCTTTGTGCGGTGTAAAATAATCTATTAATGCTTGCCGATAATTTTGTCTGTCTTGCTTATTTCCGACGGAATTAATATCGAGGCGCAAATTGGTTAAACCGATCGCTTGCAGGATGTCGCAGGCGATCGCAATTACTTCGACATCCGCACGAGGATTCGCACTCCCCAAGACTTCCACGCCAATTTGATTGAACTGCCGCTGTCTTCCCTCTTGCGCGCGTTCGTAGCGAAACATCGGCCCCGCATACCACAGACGCTGCACGTCTCCCACCGCGTACAAACTGTTTTGAATAAAAGCTCGAACTACTCCGGCGGTGCCTTCTGGTCGCAAAGTAGTCGATCGATCGCCCTTATCCTTAAAAGTGTACATTTCTTTGCCTACAACATCGGTAGCTTCGCCGATGCCACGTTCAAATAAAGATGTCTGTTCAAAAATTGGCGTCCGAATTTCTCGATAAGCCGCTTTTTTTAAAATGGTTCTAGCGACTTCTTCTATATTTTGCCAATATTGAATTTCAGCGGGCAAAATATCCCGCGTTCCCGGTAAAGTTTTAATTGCACTCATTTTGTTAGTCAGTTGTCAGTTGTCAGTTGTCATTAGTCATTAGTCATTAATTATTAGTTAACAGTCAACAGTCAACAGTCAACAGTCAACAGCTAACAGCTAACAATAACTAATGACTTAATAATTCCCACGCTCCATAACGATCGCCATAATAAGCCAAAATGCGATCGACCCGCTCGCGACCTGTCAAATCGAACCCTTCAGGATACAGTATCCACAAACCCCCAACTTGGCTGTCGTAGTAATCAAACCGCTGCGACTGCTGCGGAATTAAACCGGTTTCCACCCCTTCAACTTGACGCAAATGGATCGCCACTTCGCGATACACCGCCAGTGGCAATCCAGGGCATTGAATTTGATAGCGGAGTTGTTTTTCTTGTGCCGTTTGCATCATTTCTTTGCCTGTCCCCAACCTGATCCCCTACTTAAGATACTTCTTTATCGATCGGCCGCGGTAGAGGACAACAGTTAATATTGTCCAAACATACCTTTCCCCACTGCAACGCCCAGCGTACAAGCGTAACTCGATTGTCAGCGCGCGTCTTGTTCAAGATATTGCTAATGTGATTGTCAACTGTACGCTTGCTAATCTCTAACTTTTCGGCGATTTTCTCATTAGTCAATCCCGCCGCTACTAACTCTACCACTTGCAATTCTCTGTCCGACAGGGTGACAGGGGTTCCAGAGACAATCCCACTCATAAATTTTTCCTATGTCTGCATATTTACCTATCTACAATTCTAAAGGATGAGGGATCAAGTATGAAGAGAAAATTAAATTTGCTGTGCTACTTTTTCAGGCCAGAAGCACCAACTCGCTTGCAGAATCGCCACAAGTGCAAACCCAGCGCGCACAAGGCAAGACGGGCAGCCACTACTCCTTGTGCGTCGGGTGGCGGATGCTGCCTTTACCTACCTCCATCTGACATCCGGGCCCAACCTGCAGATGTTGGCGCGTAAAACAACTAACTGATACCCCCGCACTATATTTGAGCCTTTAGGGAGTAACTGCCAATATCAGTAAGTCTGATATTATAGGAGCAGCTATTAAAAAATAGCTTGCAATTTTTCTGGGATGGGTTAAAAATAATTATTGAGCTGTCTACTGCTGGTCTAAAATCTAAAATCTAAAATCTAAAATAGATATGACTTATCCTCGCGTTCTGTGTCTGGGTGAAATCTTATTTGATTGTTTAGCAGACAAACCAGGAGTATCTCTCGAAGAGGTAGAATCTTGGACGGCATATCCCGGCGGTGCTCCTGCTAATGTTGCCTGTGCTTTGGTTAAATTGGGGACGATGGCGGGATTTATCGGTGCTGTAGGTGGGGATGAATTGGGGAATTCCCTAGTGCAGGTATTGCAAGAAGTAGGGGTTGATATCGCTGGAGTGCAGCGACATCCAAGTGCGCCTACGCGGCAAGTTTATGTCTTGCGGAATGAAGCGGGCGATCGATCTTTTGCCGGTTTTGGCAAATTTGATACTGCTGATTTTGCTGACACCCGCCTCCTCGCTGCACAACTACCCGAAGTGCTGTTTGAAAATGCCGAATATTTAGTGCTAGGCACTTTAGAATTAGCTTATCCTGAAAGTCGAGAGGCGATCGTCCGAGCGATCGAACTAGCAGAACAGTACGACGTTAAAATTATACTTGACATCAATTGGCGTCCCGTGTTTTGGCCTAATCCAGACGAAGCAAAAGCGCGCATTAGAAAAATATTAAAAAAAGTTGATTTTGTCAAGTTATCTGAGGAAGAAGCCGAATGGTTGTTTGACACTACCGACGCTGGAGCTATTACCTACCGCCTCGATTCTGTAGAAGGCGTTTTGGTGACAGCAGGCGAGAAAGGTTGCGCTTATTGTATCTCGGAAAATGAAGGAAAAATCCCCGCATTTACAGTAGATGTTGAGGATACAACAGGTGCAGGCGACGCATTTCTGGCTGGTTTTGTGCGACAGTTGTGCAAGCAGGGAATTAAGAATTTAGCCGATCCCAAAATATCCCAAACAATTGTAACTTATGCCAGTGCGGTAGGTGCAATGACAGCGATGAAACCCGGGGCAATTAGATCTCAACCAACCGCGGCTGAAGTAGAAGCTTTCTTATATTTGTACAAAAATTAGGGCCGCAAACCTATCAGTCTGGAAACGGAGAGGGGGCTAATTTTGGTTCAGAAACTCGGTTAATCAGAAAAAAAAAGGCGTTGCTGAATACAGGTAGGAATTCAGATTTTCCAATTGCTATAAGCCAAGTATGGTGAGTTTTGTAACATCAAGCGAAAAGTTGATTCATACCGTGAATCAGCAACGCCAAAAAAAATAACTCTTATACTAAATCCGCCTTAAAAAACATCAATCCGGCTGTTTGAAATCCATACTATATATCAATCCTTGCAGGAGTCGTAAATTTTTTACCCCACCCCAACCTTCCCCGAACCTGCAGAGAGTCCGTAATAAATTCACAAATGATGTGAGGATTCCTATACAAACTATCCTCCTAGCTGAGAGAAACTAAGAAATCAAGGGGTATTTAAGCCAGATTTGGTATTAGAGGTTTTATTGTGGGCAATTAACCGCACATCAGATGATTTTTAATTTGGCGCAAGATTAACTCTAACGGCTGCGAAGCATCTATGATAATTGCATCTTCAGGTTCTTCGAGACTGTCTAACTGACTTAACAGCAAGTCTGCTTTCATGTAGTGATTTTCGCGAGTTTTTAACCTTGTGGCTAATAACTGAAAAGAACATTTTAGATAAACTATCTTCATGCGCTTTTGGTCTCGGTAGAGCATTTCGCGGTAAGATGTTTTTAAAGCAGAACAAGCCAAAACGACATTTTTATTTTCCAACAGCCACCTGTCTATTGTACCTTGCAATTGTAATAGCCAAGGAAGGCGATCCGCATCTTCTAAAGGAATGCCCCGACTCATTTTATCGATATTAACTGATGGGTGAAAATCGTCAGCATCGCTGAAATCCCAGTTGAGAGATTGCGCCAGCAACTTGCCAACAGTAGTTTTCCCAGAACCTGAGACTCCCATCACGATCGTAATCATGGCACCTATTTACCGAATACTTGCAATTTTATCAAGTTGTGCGATCGACAAACCGGGTTTCTTAAGTTGCCGGATGAATTCTACCACCCTAAAAAAATCAATAAACCCGGTTTATTTTTGATCCTCGATCAAATTTCTTCCATAGTGGGTTTAATGAGATTATAAGCCAAAACGCCGATAATTCCACCAATCACTGGGAATACAATAAACGCCCACAACTGTTGGATTGCCCATCCGCCTTGAAAAAGTGCAACACCGATACTTCTAGCTGGGTTAACTGAAGTATTAGTTATGGGAATTCCGACTAAGTGAATCAACACCAGCATCAAGCCGATGGGAATTCCGCCCAAACCGACGGGATATTTGGGATGGGTAGTACCCATGATTGTAAATAACAGAAAAGCAGTCAGTACAATTTCCGTCAAAGCTGCTGCCAAAAGTCCGTAACCAGTGGGAGAATGTTCTGCAAAACCGTTAGATGCAAATCCAGACGCAGCAGCATCAAATCCTGGTTTTCCTGATGCTATCATGTACAAAACAAGACCGCCTAGAATTCCCCCTACAATCTGACCGCCTATATAATAAGGAAGCAAAACAGCATCGATCAGTTTGGCAACTACTAAACCGATGCTTACCGCCGGATTAATGTGGCATCCAGAGATAGGCCCGATCGTATAAACCATGATTAAGAGAGACAGGCCAAAGGCGATCGAAACTCCCAAAAAGCCGATTTTGTCTCCAGCTAAGACCGCACTGCCACATCCACCTAATACCAACACAAAAGTACCAAAAGCTTCAGCAACCCCAATCTTTATTTTTTTGTTCATACTCACAATTTGCGGAAGTTTCTAATCGGTCAATTTCGCACCCATACGAGTTCTAAGTATAAAAAATAGAACTCGAATTTGTTTCATTTAGCGCAACAATACTTATGAAAATTATTAGCAGCGTATAGCTCTAATGATTTTCATAAATTGTATGGGTTTAACTGAGAACGCGAAATTGGGAATCGATAAATTAGCTCAAACATACTCTACTATGTAAAAAATGTCAACACTTAGCTAATTATTGGTCTAAATTGTGCAATTTTCTATATTCAATTTACAATAATTAACTTGACTTTTTCCCTAATTATGCCATCGTAATTTTACTTACTTATTGTTGCTGATTATCCGATCGCACTTGCAGCTAAAACATCATTGCTAACCGGCTGGTACATCGGGCCTTTGAAGGGGCGAAAGTCTTGCTGGCAATCGGCAGTAATCTTGCACAGCAAGCGGAACTGTAGGGGTGTTGGGGGTTGGTTGAGGCGATCGACTTCTACGCGAACTAATTCTCGATCCTGCGAGATAATTTTCAAAATATCCCCGCAAAGATAGCGCGGACAATAGCCTACAATCCAGTGATCTTCAGTACACAGAAGCAAAGCAGAGGAATCGTGCCGATTTTGAAATTCGTGGGCTAAATACAAAAGTTCGCCCACTTGAAGCCCATTAATCCGTTCAATTGCCGGCTTGGGAAGGTGTCGCAGTCCATGTGCAAAAAAATGGATGCGGTAACGTCCATTTTCATCCGGTTCGGGACAGGGGAATACCTCAAAATTATCAGTTACCCGTTTCCCTCCGCTGCGGGCCAATAAAGCAATTGGGTCATCTTCGTGTTGAGGGATATTCAACCACTGTACAAATTCAGGGTAGTCAGGGCGCGATCGCGGCCGCACTCGATTGGAAAACAAGGGAAACAGTTTCTGTGAAGTGTAAACCTTACTGAAATCAGGGAAAGATGGCAAGGGTTTAAACCAGCACTCAAGTAGAGCTTTTAGAACACCATTTGTATAATTGAACTGGTATTCTTTACCGTTAAATGTCAATCGACCAATCGGAAACCAAGAACGGCTGACCGGGTCTTGCCAAGCCAAAAATAGTGTTTTCAAAGCAAATCTCCTGTCAATTCAAGTAGCCTTTCTCTGTTAAAATTAAGTATTTGTTGAGAAAAGTCAATGGTAATTTGTGAAATGCGATGGCGCGGTATCCGGTTAAAAATGGCTAGCGTATCATTAGATGAAATCCTCGCAAGGCAATTTAGCCAAACTTGGGCTGCTTGGGGATAGTATAGCGCTGCTTCCCAGAATGCCTCAAAAGTCTTGAGACGCTTTGGTCTATTATCGCTAGCATATAACTGAGAACAGCATCTTTTAGCATAAGCTTGGACAGAATAGCCAGTATCTTTTGTAATCAGTCTCTTTTGCCGTTGTTCATCAGATATCCGCACTCCCAAACTAGAGGCATGGTCGTGAGTTGGTGCTAGATATCTGGCGATATTTAAAGTAGGATCACTTTCTGGTTTATCTAATACACCCCAATTTTCTGAGTGACGGTCTGTATTGCCAATCCAGGCATCTAATAGCAAATATCCGATAAAAGTTTCTATTGCTGTTTCTATCCCGACTGGCGGAACCCAATGGAGGGGCAAATTAACAGAATTGTCTGCGATCGCATTCAACACAATATCAACTTTGTGCCGTGCGTTCGCAGACAAAACTTGATTCCCAGGAATGAAACTGCCACCATCGGGCAAAAATGATGGTGAGACAGTTCCGCGTTGACTTCTCCAAGTTGCCAGTTCATATTGAGCATGGGGCAGTCCGAGCAATTTGCACAACTCGGCTGCAATTTTTTCTGCCCAATCTTCACCTGTATTCGGTCGAGACTGTTTGTACAAGCAGCGACCAAATTCTGAGTGAGGGAACCAGAATTTATTCTTAGTTCCCATTTGTTCTTCTTCAGATAGATCGTAATCAGATTCTGGAACAACAATAACCGGAAACTCATCAGCCATTGTGTCAACCTTAAAGAATGCTAAAAGCAACTATCTAACACAGGAATTCGCGCGGATCTGTGACGTGCCCAGTCAGCGCCGAAGCGGCGGCCGTATAAGGCGAAGCTAGATAAACTTGCGCTTCTTTATTCCCCATCCGACCGGGAAAATTGCGGTTAGTTGTAGACACGCAAATTTCGGGTTCATTCATCCGCCCGAAAGTATCTTTCGGGCCGCCCAAACAAGCGGCGCAAGAAGGCGCTGCGGGTTCGATGCAACCAGCCGCTAAGAAGATTTCCGAAAGCGTTTGACCTTCGTATTTGGTGACAAACAAATCTTCGTAAACTTTCTGAGTTGCTGGTACTAAATAAGTCGGAACTTTGACTTGATTTCCTTTGAGAATGCGGGCGGCATTCAGAAAGTCGGAGGTTTTGCCGCCGGTGCAGGAACCGATGTAAACTCGATCGATCTTGACATCGCGGCAGTTGCGGGCTAAGTCGCGGTTGTCGGGAGAGTGCGGTTTGGCGACGACTGGTTCTAATTTGCTGACATCGTAGGTGCGATCGCTATAAAATCTAGCATCCCCATCGCTGTAAAATGAATCGAAGGGTTTGTCAGTCCGCGAAGTAACGTAATCAAACGTAGTTTTGTCGGGCGCAACCGTACCGTTTTTACCGCCAGCTTCAATCACCATATTGCACAGCGTCATCCGTTCTTCCATCGTCAAACGCTCAACTGTATCGCCAGCAAATTCCATCGTCCGGTAGTTAGCACCAGCAACGCTAATATCACCAATAATCTGCAAAATTAGGTCTTTTGCTAACAAATAATCCGGCAGTTCGCCGTTGAACACAAAGCGCATGGTTGCGGGAACTTTGATTAACAGTTTGCCGGTTCCCATGATAAAAGCCGCGTCTGTATTGCCGATACCGGTGGCAAATTGTCCGAAAGCGCCGGCATTGCAGGTGTGGGAATCGGTGCCGAACAGCACTTCGCCCGGTCTGGTGTGACCTTCTTGTGCTAGCGCGATGTGGCAAACTCCTTTGTAGTCGGGATTTGCTTTGAAGTCCGATCGATCCGTGATGTCGTAAAAGTATTTTATCCCTTGTTCTTTGGCAAAATCACGGAGAATATCGACGTTGCGGTTAGCGCGTTCGTCGTTGGTGAAAATGTAGTGGTCGGGAATTAGGACGATTTTGTCGGGGTTCCAGACTTTAGCATTCTCACCGAATTCGCGTTTGAAAACGCCGATGGTGCCGGGCCCGCAGACATCGTGGGTCATCAACACGTCTGTTTCTACCCAGATATTTTCTCCGGGCTCAACTTTAGTGCGGCCTGATGCTTTAGCTAAGATTTTTTCGGTCAGGGTCATTCCCATAGTTCGATCGCTCTTTTTTATTAGATGCTACAAGTGTATTGTAAGCGAAACATTATCTTAAAATAGAAATTATCAGGTCTCAAAGATCGGGAGTAATGACGATGACCTTGCTGACGTTACCCCTAAAAGTTAATCTCGATCGCGTTCAATTTACCGATGAGCAGTTTTATCAACTCTGTCTCAGTAATCCTGAATTGACCATCGAGCGCGATGCTGAAGGAAGGTTAATTGTGATGTCTCCAGTTGGCGGCGATAGCGGTAGTCGCGAGATGGATCTCGGCGGTGAAGTTTATATTTGGAATCGCCAAACCCAACTAGGTAAGGTGTTTAGTTCTTCCACGTTATTCAAATTGCCCGGTGGAGGATCTCGTTCTCCTGATGTAGCGTGGGTGGAATTGTCTCGCTGGGAAGCACTGACTCCAGAACAACGACAGAAATTTCCCCCCATCGCGCCGGATTTTGTGATTGAACTGCGCTCGCGATCGGATAATCTGCAAACCTTACAAGATAAAATGCTGGAATACCTGCAAAGTGGGGTGCGGTTGGGTTGGTTGTTTAATCCACAGAATCAGCAGGTAGAAATTTATCGACAGGGACAAACAAAAGAGGTTCGCTCTTTACCAACACAACTTTCTGGAGAAGATGTTTTACCTGGATTTGTGCTGGAATTTCCATTATTTACCGACTGAACGATAAGAGGCGATCGCTCTTGGTTAAATGATAGTTTTACCATGCCCGGTTGTTGATGGCGATCGGGTTTTAATTGTGGGTGAAAAAAATTTAATAATACAAGACGATCGTGTCCTCAAACATCAAGCTTTGCCAATCCCAAATAGCGCACACCTTCCGGCGTCACGTCAAACCGGCAAGGCAAAATCTCTACACCTTCACCCATCGCCTGTCTGAACAATTCTCCGTAAATGCGATCGGCACTATCCCCCGGAGCAAAATCAGTACAATCCCCACGATTAATAAAATACAGCATTACAGCCCTCGAACCCTGCCGCACCACTTCTATCAATTCTCTCAAATGTTTCTGTCCCCTCTCCGTCACTGTATCGGGAAATAGAGCCAACTGCTGTTTTACCCAAGTTGTATTTTTCACTTCCAGAAAAATCGGTTTTTCCTCACCAGTTAGCCAAAAATCTACTCTACTTTTTTTATCAGTGCCGTAAACAACCTCCGGTTGAATTAAACTGTAATTGCCCAACTCAGGAAACAAACCTAATTCTAAAGCTAACTTAACTACTCGATTTGGCAGCCCAGTATTAACTCCCACCCAAGTTGGCACAGTGTCGCAAACTTTAATTAATTCCCAAGTATAAGCTAACTTGCGTTTAGGATTGTCGCTGGGAGATACTAGCACTGGATTGCCCGGAATATAAACACCAGTCATCGGGCCAGTATTCGGACAGTGCGCGGTGATTATTTCTCCCGAATCTAGTTCGATTTCTGCAAAAAATCGCTTGTAACGTTTGATGAGAATTCCGGGTAAAAGAGGAGGATATTGGTAAATTAAACCAGTCATTCGATTTTAGATTTTAGATTTTAGATTTTAGATTTTAGGTTTTAGATTTTAGCTATAACAGAATACCTGGCTCCGAACTTTTGAAATAAGTTTTGGAACTCATACAATCAGTCATCAGTTATCAACTATATGTTATTTATATGCTTTTTTCAACTCATTTGTTTCATCATTTGTAGATTGTAGATTGTAGATTGTAGATTTTAGATTGAAGCATCATAGCACGAAACGGCGGTTGGTAGTTAGGACGAATAGTCCCGATCGATTATTGAATTGCCGCAAGTCAGTGATATCGATAAAATTGGTATAAACGCAATTCCCCCTAGAAGTTTTATCAGTTCATGATATGATTCTCCCGATTCGCGATTAAAATAAGTGAATCCTTTTAGCACTAGCGTTTGTAACCATTTGTGTCCCAATTACAGAAGCCCTCTCGTTCCCTCGCAGGGATTGCCGGCATTGTCGCAGTCGCCACTCTAATTAGCAAAGTCTTTGGATTGGTGCGCCAAATTGCGATCGCCGCAGCCTTTGGAGTCGGTGTCGCCGTCGATGCCTACAACTACGCCTACGTCATCCCTGGTTTCTTATTTATTTTGCTGGGAGGGATTAACGGGCCATTTCACAGCGCCATAGTCAGTGTTTTAGCTCGCCGGGATAAAAAAGAAGCAGCACCCTTAGTCGAGACTATCACCACCTTAGTCGGGGGCATATTGCTGTTGGTAACAGTCGCTTTAATTATTTTTGCAGATCCGGCGATCGATTTGGTGGCACCGGGATTAAATAGGACAACAGAAGGTTTACAAATCAAAGCAATTGCCGTCCAGCAATTTCGGATTATGGCGCCGATGGCGTTACTTTCAGGCTTAATCGGCATTGGTTTCGGCACTCTCAACGCTGCCGATATGTACTGGTTGCCTTCGATTAGTCCTTTATTTTCTAGCGTTGCACTTGTCGGCGGTTTAGGGATTCTCGCACTGCAACTCGGAGACAAAATTATTCAACCAGAATACGCACTAATTGGTGGCTTAGTGTTAGCTTGGGGAACTTTAGCGGGCGCAGTTTTGCAGTGGCTGGTGCAACTGGTGGCGCAGTGGCGCGCCGGCTTGGGAACATTGCGTTTGCGGTTTAATTTTAAACGGCCGGGAGTGCAAGAAGTAATTAAGGTGATGGTTCCTGCGACCTTATCATCAGGAATGCTGCAAATTAATGTCTATACTGACCTCTTTTTCGCATCCTACATCCCTCAAGCTGCCTCTGCGTTAGGTTACAGTGGCTTGTTAGTTATGACGCCTTTAGGCATTATTTCTAATGTAATTTTAGTGCCATTTCTACCCATCTTTTCTCGCCTCACCGATCCGAGAGATTGGCCGGAATTAAAAGCTCGAATTCGTCAATCTTTAATTTTGACTGCCCTTACGATGCTGCCTCTGAGCGCTTTAATGGTAACACTTGCCGGGCCGATCGTCCGCGTGGTTTACGAACGCTATGCTTTTGATCGGGAGGCTTCGCTGTTTGTCACGCCGATATTGATGGCTTACAGTATTGGAATGTTTGTGTATTTGGGACGCGACGTTTTGGTACGGGTATTTTACGCTTTGGGAGACGGGGAAACGCCTTTCCGCATCAGTATTATCAATATCTTTTTGAACGGACTGCTAGATTATTTGTTAGTTGGAGCTTTTGGCGCGCCCGGATTAGTTTTGGCGACGGTGGGAGTGAATCTTATTTCGATGATTATGCTTTTGTACTTATTAGATAAAAAGCTGGGCGGCCTACCTTGGGGAGAGTGGAGTTTACCTTTCCTGGGGTTAACTTCTGGCAGTTGTTTAACCGCTTTCGTGACGTTGGCTACTCTGCAAGGCTGTCAAAGAGTTTTGGGTACTGAAGGTTTGGTAATTCAATTAGTGCAGTTGAGTGTGGCAAGTTTTGTAGGGTTAGGGGTTTTTGCCCTGTTTGTCAGTCAGATGAAATTGCCGGAAGTTAATATGTTTGTCGATCGCATTCGGGCGCGTTTTCGCAAATAAATAAAATTGTCGGGGCGGGTTAAGGGCGAAATACCAGACACAACGCCCACAATCTGCGTACAAAACCCGCCCTTTACTTTACATTTTCCGCTGAAATTCCTCAAGAACATCCATCAATTGAACTTGACACTGCATCGGAATTAAATCTGCCAGTGGCACTTCCCGCTTGCCGCCGCCCAACTTGACTTGAATTCCTTGCAAAACTTGTCCCACTTTGTCAGCATCAAACTTCCCATCTTCCAGCATGGGGTAAAGTTGTTCAGCAACAACTGTATGCAGGTGAGCATCATTGAGATACAAATGCCATTTGGCAATATCAATGTAGACATTTTCGCCGATTTCGGCTGCTAAGGATTCGATCGCCTGTGTAGTATTAGCCATATCAAAAAAAGCCGAAAGTTATTGGTTATCAATCAAAAGACTTAACCAATCGCCGACAACTGCCTTCACCCAGAATCTTTGGTGAGGGGCGAATAATCGGCGATCGCAAAATGGTAAATCGCGTGGGCAAAAACTACTAGAGCCCATCCACCCGTTACCGAAATTGCCCAAGGCCAATCAGCCTTTTGCAAATTGTGAACAAACCACAAACCAGAATTGGTAGCAGAAAAAAGACCGACGTGGATAGCAAAATTCATCCGGTCATCTAAGCGGCGGTACTCTGGATCATTGCGATCGGGTTTGCGGGGCCAACGAGGAGGCATAGTTTTTCACTTGATGTTAGTAGTTCTCTGCCTATTTTAATCTTAAGTGCAGCTTTTTGAATTCTACATCCCTCTCAAGGCAGAAAATTTAGGCCTCTAAATTTTCATAGTCGCCTGACTTGCCGCCGCTTTTGCTCACCAGTCGAATTGACTCAATGGCGATCGACTTTTCCAATCCTTTCGCCATATCATACAAAGTCAGCGCCGCCACCGAAACCGCCGTCAGCGCCTCCATTTCCACCCCTGTTTCCGCCTTAATTTTCACCGTCGCCCGAATTTGATACCCCGGCAACCCAGCATCCGGCATCACCTGCACCTCCACGCTACTCAGCGGCAGAGGGTGACACAGAGGAATCAAATGCGCCGTCTGCTTAGCCGCCATAATTCCAGCCAGCCTTGCAGTGCCCAACACATCACCTTTCGGCGCATTCCCCGCTTCAATCGCCGCAAAAGTCTCCGGCAACATCCGCACCCGGCCTGCAGCCACAGCTTGTCGCACAGTCTGCACCTTCGCCGAAACGTCCACCATTTGGGCTTCCCCGCTGTTGTTGAGATGAGTTAGCTGTGCCACATCGGGCAATTTAGAAAAAGTTTGCGAAAGGTCTTGCATTATTTTGGTAATGGTGTTACTGTTAGATTCTGTGAGAAAAGAACTTAATCAATTTTAGATTAAATCTTAACTCAACAGGGGCTTGTAGCTTAGTTGGATAGAGTGCATGGCTACGAACCATGAGGTCGGGGGTTCGAATCCCTCCAAGCCCATTTAAAAACGTTATAAGCTGTGAGTTCTGAGTTATGAGTTTAGAGTTTTGAATTAAGAAATTAATTCAGCTCACGACTTAAAACTCAGAACTTTTTTGATTGAGTCCGTTTACTGATTCAAAGCATAAATATCTTTGCCTCGACCGATCGCAAATTTCATCGAATTAGACAAGCCCTTGCTAGACTGAGTAATAAAAATCAGCAAAGCCAAGCCAGCGAGTCCAGCCGCAAAACCAAACATATTTCTGTAGCCAACTTGTTCCGCAACAAAGCCTAAAGTCGGCCCAGCAATCGCAATTCCCAAATCAAATCCGCCAATACAAAGCGAAAACAAGCGGCCCCTTTCATGAGGTTCGCACCTGTCCGACATCAGCGTTACCATCATCGGCAAAACCGTACCGCCCGCGCAACCTTCAACCAAAGCTGCCATTAAAAAAGCATTGCTGTTGTTAGCAAAATACAACAATAACATAGATACGGCATAACAGATTAAGCCGCCAGAAATAAACAAGCCGCGACCGTATTTGTCCGAAGCCCGTCCCGTGAGCAACCGTATACCGAAACTGGCGATAGCCGCCGTAGAATAAAATAATCCAGCATTCAAATTAGCCTTGGTTTCTTGGATAAACAAAGGCATAAAAGTGCTCAAAGTTCCAAATACTAAACCAACCAGCAATAACACTAAAGCGGGAATCCGCACTCTAGGATTCCAGAGCATTTCCCAGTATTTTTGGCTATTTGTGTCGTCAGATAGCGAGTCAGATTTTGTTAAATCCGCAAAATTCGGTTCCGCAATTTGGCAGGTAAAAAATACACTTATTGCAGCGAAAGCTGCCGACATCGCAAACAAAGGAGTATAGCCAACCCAAGCTTGCACAAATCCGCCAATAGCCGGGCCCAATGCTAGACCAATAGGATTCACCAAACTCATATAACCGATTAATTCGCCCCGCTTTCCTGGCGGCGACAAATCTGTTACCAAAGCGCTGTAAGCTGTGGTAAAAGCGGCGATGCTAAGGCCGTGAAAAGCGCGAATAACTAACAGTAAGGGGATAGATTGAGCTAACAGGTAGCCCAAAGGGGCGATCGCAGCGACTGACGCACCTAGAAGCAAAACTTGTTTTCGCCCCCTGCTGTCGGCTATTTTACCCAACTGCGGCCTCGATAGCAAAAGTCCGATCGCAAATGCACCCATCACAAAGCCAATTTGCTGTTTTGTACCGCCCACAAATTGAACGTACAGTGGCAAAGTTGGCAGTAGCGAAGCCAAACTCGACCAGAATAGCAGCCCTGCGGTGAATAAAGTCAGCAAGCTGCGTCTGGGTTGGGGATCGATGTCCCTAAAAATATTCAAGATGCTAATTCCCTTTAAATCTTCTGAGTGCACTCAAAGTAAGTTCGAGTGTCTCTATCATTGTGTTACAAATCCTTAAGATTTGCACCAAAAAAACTTGATATTCTACTCACAGTCAACCGTGAACAGTCAACAGTCAACCGTGAACAGTCAACAGTCAACCGTGAACAGTCAGCATTCTTACCAATCAACCTCAGCCCTTTCCTCCACCACCCGTTCATAAACCCACTGGGTTTCTATCGCCAACTTCGGCCAACTAAACCGGCGTTCCAAATCTTGATAAGCATTGTCAACCAACCACTGCGCGTAACCCGGATTTTTCAAAACCTCCAAAATTCCCCAGGCCAAAGAATCCCGATTGTTGGCCTCAGTAACAACGCCAGTTTTAGTGTGCAGTACCACCTCTGGAAGTCCGCCCGCATCCGAAACCACCACAGGCACTCTTGCAGCAAAGCTTTCTAACGCTACAATCCCAAAAGGTTCGTAAAGACTGGGGAAAACCGCGCAGTCAGCCACGGTCTGGAATTTGTCGAGATGTTCCTCAAACATGAACCCAGTAAAATAACACTTATTCCAAATTCCTAAATGCCAAGCTAAATGTTTGAGATGGTCTGTATTGCCGCCCCCAACAATTACAATTTTCGCTTTGCCCCCCATTTCCCAAATTACTTTAGGTGCCGCATTTAGAAATACACCAATGCCTTTTTCATAGCTAATTCTTCCTACATAATAGACAATTTTCTCATCATCAGCAGCAAACCGGCGGCGGAAATCCATCGCGTCAAATTCGTGCCAACGGGGCTTTTTATCTGGTCTAATTCCGTTGTAAATTACCTCTATTTTGTTCCACGGAGTCGCTAGTACCCGTTCGGCTTCCCGCCGCATATAATCACTGCAAACAATTACTCGCCACGCATTGTAAGCGAGGTCGTTTTCCTTGGCGTTAATGTAGCGCTGCCCTTCATTGTGGATGCCGTTGAAGCGCCCGTATTCCGTGGCGTGGATGGTGGCAATTAGCGGTACTTTAAAGGTATGCTTGAGGGCGATCGCCGCATCTCCCACTAACCAATCGTGAGCGTGGATGATATCAAAGGGGCCTTCCTCCAGCATCAGTTTCCCGCCTTGGTGGCCCATGCTTTGGTTGAGGTTCGCCACCCAGTGAAAAAAGTCCCTGGCGTGCCCCACCACCACCCGATGCACACGTATTCCTTCCACCACTTCGTACATCGGTGCGTGGCCGAACTCTACTGTAATTAAGTGAATTTCGTGTCCCTGCTTCACCAATTCTGGATATAGTTCCGATACGTGGCGGGCGATACCGCCTACGATTCTGGGAGGAAACTCCCATGCCAATACCAAAATTTTCATCTTTCTCCCTCCAAATAATTTATATAACTTAATGTTTAGGATTAACAGATTTATTGTATAATTATCACCCTTAAATTTAAGTTGAGCGTAAGTTGATGCCCAATGCCTGACTTTTGGCAGCAACAAAGACAGAAAATCATGCCTAAATCTGGTTTTTGCATGAAATTGCTCGATCGCCATTACCTGAAAACAACAGGTTTCCTCAAGATTTGAGCCACTGAGGGAAGCAATGGCGATCATAACTACCCGCTTACCGTTTCTTCAAAATCGGCTCCAATTCGCCGCGAAAACGGGTCCAAGCAGCAGCCGATGCAGAATCAGAAACAGCACCCTGACGCATCAAAATCGCGCCGTCTTCAAAGCCAACAATTCCGTAATCTCCCGATTTGGACATTCGCTCGATCGCCGGTACGATTTCCCGCAACTGTCCGCGTTCCCCGCGAAACGCAGCCTGATACTGCTGCAACTGCCACAAATCGGCAATTACATATTGCATCTTCACTGCCTTCCCCGCATCATTGCGGAGTTCAAACATCGGAAACCTGAGAATTTCCCGCCTGCTTGACAAAATCGGCACAATAGTATTCGTCGCTGCCACGCTAGCATCAGCAGGAATTTGAGCCAATAGCGGCCGCACTTGCAAAACGTGCTGCCATTGTCTGACGAGAGGAACCTGCACCCAAGGATCGATCGCATCGGGCAAAATCAAAGAAAAAGTCCGATTTGGGTTAGAAGTGAAGGTAAAAAATAGCGACAAACAGATGCAAAACCCCCAAAAGCGGCGAAAATTTGAAGAAGAAGGCAGAGGAAATAAAGCAGAAGGAAAACGCAAAAACATTCTTTCCTCTCTCACCATTCTATCTTCTTCCTTTTGACGCTGGGCCCACCACAGAATCGCCCCATAAAAAAGCCCTGGAACCACAGTCATCGCATAGCGAATATTAATCGCCAGCACCGACTCTCCTTTCGCTAAAAATAGCTTCAGCAGCGGAAATCCAGCTATCATCCAAGACGCAGGCGCGAAAGCAGGAACCAAAGCTAATGGCAACCACTGGCCAAGCAGGTATCTAATCTTACCAAAAAACGGCGTAAATAACTGAGCCACCAACCGCCAGGGATTGCTCACCATTCCCCAAATAATTTCTAGAGTAGAAGCTTCATCTCCATCAGCATATTGACCGAAGCGCTCCATCATAAACCGCTGGGATATATCAGCAGAAAACAAAGGCATAATCAGATTGGTCAGGACGATCATATAACCAAAACTGAGTATGCAGACAGCCAAACCAGTCCGAGGGTAGCGCCGGCTCAAAATCAGGTAAACTCCGACGCCAAATAAAACAACTCCCCCATCTTCTCGCACGGCCAAAATTAAAGTTGCCAGAATCCCAAACAAGGGCCACCAGCGCTTCTCCATTGCCAGCAGCAAGCCAAAGACATACAGCGGCATTTGACAAATATCGTGAAAATTGCCCAAAGTCGGGCCGATGACCGCGTTAGCGCAGTAATAGCTCACAACAATTGTCGCCGACAGCCTCGGTTCCAGATAGTGTCTGGCGAGAGCATAGAGCACTCCTCCAGCCGCCGTAATTAAAGTCACCTGCAACACCGTCAAAGTGACGGGCGAGGGAAACAGCGAGTAAATTGGCAGCCACAGCATCAGGGCCGGGGTGAAATGCTGCCCCAACCGGTAGTAAGATACTTCCGGGAGCTGATTTTGGTGAACCACATTAGTGGACAACGCCGAAGAGAGGGAACTCTCAAACAAGTGACCCCGAGTGCCGTTCCAAAAAACTTGATTGAAAATGCCTTGGTCGTAAGTAGCGTAAAAGCTGTAGTAGCGGTGCAGCGTCAGCAACAGGCACAGCACAAAAAAGGCGGCCGCCACTTGAACCACCACCCGCAGCGACTCATTTTTCTTCCATCTCAAAAATACCATCTGCCCGCCTGTAATGAAATTATCGGACAATAGCATAAATCTAAAGTAAGTATTAAATTAAAGTAGAAGTGAAATAACTCGGCTCGGCAATGCTCAATTATTTTCACCCGATCGAAAAGCTCAACAGCGTCCATTCAACATCAGGCACCAGCGGCACTGACTGTTCTCCCGAACAGCCGGCCAATTCCGCACCACTTTTACAGCTTTTGCTGTTTGTAGACAAGCGTCCCTCTTCCAGGGAACAGACCAGACACATCCGCAAGTCCCTAAAGGATTTGAAGGCAGAGTGGGACTTTGAGCTTCAAATCATTGATGTAGGAGAACAGCCCGATTTAGCCGAACACTTTAAACTTGTAGCCACTCCCTCGCTGCTCAAAATTCATCCCGATCCGCGACAAACTCTCGCCGGCAGCAATTTAATCGCCCAACTCGAACACTGGTGGCCCCGCTGGAAGCTTTCTGTAGAAGAATACGCAGCTCAGCAGCAGTCGGCCGCAGCTATTGCGGAAACCCTGACTGACGCAAAACCCATCTATTCCGTTGCTTGCGCCGCCGAACTTGTGCAGCTTTCCGATGAAGTTTTTCGCCTCAAACAGGAAAAAGAACACCTGCAAGAGCAGTTGCAGTTGAAAGACCGGATTATTGCGATGCTAGCCCACGACTTGCGTAATCCCTTGACGGCAGCATCTTTGGCTTTGGAGACTTTGGAGTCAAGTCAGAAGGTGAAAGAGGGGGAAAAGTCGCGTTTGACACCGAGTCTGGCGGCTCATTTGATGAAGCAAGCCCGCCGCCAAATCCGAATTGTCGATCGTATGATTACAGATATCCTGCAAGCAGCCCGGGGTACAAACGCTCAACTCCACATTGAACCAAAAAGAATCGAACTGGGGGCGATTTGTCAAGATGTAATCTTGCAGTTTCAAGACAAATTTCAGGCGAAAAGTCTGAACATAGAAACAGACATTCCCGCAGATTTGCCCTTGGTTTATGCCGATCCCGATCGCATCAAACAAGTCATGGTCAACCTGCTTGACAACGCCAGCAAGTACACCCCAGACCAAGGAACTGTTAATCTGTCCATTCTCCACCGCACTGCTTACAAAGTTCAAGTCAGCATTTGCAACAGCGGGCCGGGAATTCCTGAAGAAGATTGCGCGAGCATTTTTGAAGACAGCTTTCGGTTGCAGCGAGATAAATCAAAAGATGGTTACGGCATTGGACTGTCTCTGTGTCAAGGCATCATCCGCGCCCACTACGGTCAAATTTGGGTAGACTCTGTACCCGATAGAGGCAGTTGTTTTCACTTTACTCTGCCTGTCCAAAAATAAAAGTTAGCTGTCAGCGATCGGCTAACTGTTGTCTGTTGTCAGTAGCAACCGCATTTGATATTACAGTTCAACTTTTCCGCAGTGCAGCGATAATCTGTGCGTTTGCCTGGGGGAAAGTAAATTGGTCAATTTCATCGAGTGTGACCCAGCGAATTTCATCGCATTCGATCGTTTGCGGTTCCCCGCTGACGTGGCGGCAGTGGTGTACGTATAGTCTAACTGTAAATTTAGTGTAGTCGTGGTCAATTGTAATCAAGCGATCGCCAACTTCTACGACAATCCCCAACTCCTCCATAATTTCCCGTTTTATGCAAGCTTCGATTGTTTCCCCAGGCTCTATTTTTCCGCCCGGAAACTCCCAGAAACCCCCGTGCAGTCCATGTTGTCGGCGCTTGTCAATCAAAATTTGTTGGCGATCGTTCCAGATTGCAGCAACGCCGATAACTTTGTGGGCACAAGGAGGAAGAGACATATTAATTATGAATTGGGAATTGGGAATTGGGAATTGGGAATTGGGAATTGGGAATTGGGAATTGGGAATTTAAGAATAATATCAATAATTATTCAATTATTATTGAATCAACAATCTAAAACCTAAAACCTAAAATCTAAAATTTAAAATCTAAAATCTAAAATATTAAGCCCCCATCTTGCGAGGGGGGGCTTGACACTTGGATCACTTAAATGTTAACAATCTACTAATCGTCCGAGCCATGTCTCTCACTGGCTTGTAGGGACTTTTCAAAAGTCATTCGCTGTTCGGCATTTTTCAGAAAATAACCGCTAATCATAGCCGAGGCGAGCAATCTACCCAAATGTTCGCGACTGGTAGTCACTGTCACCCCGAAGTGTTCCGAAGGCAAATTCCCCAATAGTCCAACAATATTTCGCTCCATTACTTGAAACACTTCGTGAGAAGTCGGCTTAGACAACTGAGAAACTGTGTCTGGAGCCATTGACTGCACGTATTGCCATAATAAGTTAGCATTTTCTCCGTCTTCTTCAAAGAATTCTGGGGATTTATTAGATGAGTTGCTCACGAGTACCTCCGTTTCAGACACAGCTTGTTATGTTAGACGCGGGCGGTTAAATTAAATAACCCTTATCCGCTGGCTGCTGATCTTTATTACTAAGTAATTACTAATGTAGCAGGACATTTGTAGCAACCAAGTGGGCACAACCGAATTAAAAGCGGCGGTTTTTACGATTTTAGATTGGGGATTGCGAGTGGGCGAAATGTCCGATCGCCAATCCCCAATCCCCAATCTACCTAGCTGGCTAGATAATCGTTGATATCTTGCTTGCGCTTGCGGAGTTTGGTCAAAGCTTCCCGTTCTATTTGCCGCACTCGTTCCCGACTGATGTTGAGACGATCGCCTATTTTGGCCAAAGTTAAGGTTTGCCCGTCTTCTAAACCGAACCGCAAGGCGAGCACTTCTCGCTGTTGCTGAGTCAGTTCCGCCATTAGCTGCTCTAAGTCAGTCCGCAGGGAAGATTGCAGGGCAAAATCTTCCGGGGTAGTACCCGTATCTTCCAACAAATCGCCCAACTCTGTATCTTGATTGTCTCCCACGCGCAAGTCCAGGGAAAGTGGCAGGCGCGCGCGATCGAGATATTCGCGAATCTGTTTGGGAGTCAATTCTAACTCTGATGCCAATTCAGCAGCCGTGGCCGCGCGACCGAGCTGTTGAGCAAGTTGGCGCTGAGCCTTTTTAATTTTGTTGAGCTTTTCGGTGATGTGGATCGGCAAGCGGATGGTGCGACCTTTTTCGGCGATCGCCCGAGTAATTGCCTGACGAATCCACCAATAAGCATAAGTAGAAAATCTGTAGCCCTTAGTCGGGTCAAATTTTTCTACTCCCCGCTGCATCCCGATCGTGCCTTCCTGAATAAGATCCAGTAAATCTACGTTGCGCTTGATATATTTTTTGGCAACAGACACTACCAGGCGGAGATTCGCTTCCACCATTTGGCGCTTTGCCCTTTCCCCGTGTTCGATCGTCCGCTGCAACTGTGCCTCAGACAGACCAACTGCCTGTGCCCATTCAGCCGCCGTCGGGTCGCGGCCTAACTCTTCGGCTAAAATATTTTTCTCCTGATGCAGTGCGGTTGAGCGCTGTACCTGTTTCCCGTAGAGTATTTCTTGCTCATGGGTCAACAAGGGAACGCGGCCGATTTCCCGCAAGTAAGCGCGAACAGAATCTGTATCTGAGGACTTAAGAGTTTTCATGAGCTTTTCCCGCTGAGGATCTGTGCCTCTAAAGGTTTGCGGTAGTCGCAAACCCCTAGCTTTAGCTGGGAAGGAAAGCGGGCGGGGACTTGCGCTTTCCTTCCATTTAAAGAGGCTTAATTTTATGGTAGCTAGCTACTACTCCCAGTCAGCACCGTCTCAGGTTAGGTTTTGGTTGGGGTGTGCACAATACTACGTTATGTTAAGAATCTTAACATTTGTGAGAGCACTTGGCTACACTTCTTCATATTTATTTCATGTAAGCCAGGAATGTTGGTACGAGAGTACCCGCTTTCCTAGCTTCACAGTTGCATCAATATAAACAAAATCGGCCAAATCTCAGAGGGGGAGAGGGGCACAGGGGCACAGGGGGATATGGGGAGGGAACACTGTTGGCACAGCGCAAGTGAAAAATACCAAGTGAAAAATACAATTTAAAGACCCGGCAGCTTCTGTTGGCGATCGCACTCCGACCCCAGCAACCGGGCTTTTAACGGAATCTGCGAGCTGTAACGAGGTATTTTGGTTAAAAAACCCGATTTCAGGCCACCCGTCTGTCCAAGGGTATAAATGTGAAGTTACAGGTATTGATGAACCCGCCCTACAGATAAGGATTAATTAATAATTAAATAAGAGATTTGAATAGCAGACATTCGCTCTCCTATCTGGAAATGAATCTGCGTTGCATCTGCGTTGCATCTGCGGTTTCCCTATGAATCAAAAATTTATGCAATAAGTCTAATCAGTCTAATCAGTTCTTTGCCGTTGAGCTTCGTACAAGATGAGGGCTGCAGCGATCGACACATTTAAAGATTCTACGCCGCGACTCAGGGGAATTTGGATTTGTTGATCGGCCAAACTCCTCAATTCTTCCGACAAACCAGAGCCTTCGTTGCCCAAAACTATCAGAGTCGGCACTCGCAAATCTACTTCCCAATAACTTAAACTGGCCCCGGCGACGGTTGCTAAAATTTGCATTCCTCGATTTTTATACGCGGAGACTTCGGCGGTTAAATCTGGACTGACTGCCATTGGCAGCTTAAACCAAGCTCCTGCCGAGGCGCGCAGCACTTTGGGATGGTCTAAATCGGCGCTGTCTGCGCTCAGCAGCAAACCGTCGGCATTAGCAGCCGCAGCCGTGCGGACGATCGCCCCCAAGTTACCTGGATCTTGGATTGTTTCTAGGGCTATTCCTAAAGTTGACAATTTTGCGGGCTCTGTTGCGGTGCGGGGTGCGGTGGCGACAATGCCGTCGGGTTGGACTGTAGTGGCGATCGACTCTAACACCTTTGCACTTACTAATTCTGTGCGATCGGCTAAATTACCAACTTGCTCCCAAAGTTCCCCGTGCTGATCCAGCCATTCGGGAGTGCAGCAAACCGTTGCTAGCGGGTATTTGGCGGCGCAAGCTTCTTCGAGCAAGTGCGTCCCTTCGAGTAAAAATAATTGTTGTTCCCTGCGTCCCTTCGAGCTGTGGAGCTTGCGGATTTCTTTAACTAGGGGGTTTTGAATACTTGTCAGCATTGTTTAATTCAGCAGAGCGAATGGGGTTATTGCCTGTATCGGGTTAACCCCAAACTTCCTTCTGCCTTTGGAATGCGGAACCCGGGACTTGAACCCGGAAGGCTTGCACCACATGAACCTGAATCATGCGCGTCTACCAATTCCGCCAGTTCCGCATCGGTCACGAATTACTACATTGCCATATGTTCGCCAGTTTGTCAAGTGTTTTGAGGAATTTATTTTTTCTGGGCTGCGAGTAATATTTGGCACAAATTACTGTTCGGGTTGAGAAATGCTTTAGTTTCGAGGATTTACTGTTAGCCAAACATCGCAAAACGCTGTGTAGTTGAGTACGGTGCATCAGATCGTGTCCGGTTATTAATAATCCACAAGATAATCCACAAGCTTTGATCTGACGCACCCTACAGGATTTGCTGAAAAAATGGGAATCTAATCAGCCAAATCGGGGAAAACCTCGCGCACGGCCGGGTGCACCAATCGGTGATTCTGCACGTTCAATCCCTTCGCCAAACTCGGATTCATTTCCAAAGCTTTAATCCCGTTATTTGCCAACTGCAAAACATAAGGCAAAGTGCTGTTATTCAAAGCTTGAGTCGCAGTCCAAGGCACGGCACCGGGCATATTCGGTACGCCGTAATGCACAACTCCTTCCTCAACATAAGTAGGATTTGTGTGAGAAGTTGCCCGCAAAGTTTCCACGCAGCCGCCTTGGTCAACGGCTACGTCAACAATCACAGAACCGGGGTGCATCTTCGCAACAAGTTGGCGAGAAACCAGCACTGGAGCTTTTTTACCTAAGACCAAAACCGCACCGATTAACAAATCAGTATCGGGAATAACTGCTTCTATTTGCAAAGGACTGCTGTAGAGGTATTCTACTCGGGAACCGAACAGAGTTTCTAAATAGGCTAGGCGATCGACATTTACGTCTAATATCTGCACTCTCGCGCCCATTCCTACAGCAATTCGGGCTGCTTCTGTGCCGACAATTCCGCCGCCCAAAATCACAACTTTACCCGGTCTTACCCCCGGTACGCCGCCCAAAAGCACTCCTCTACCACCTTGCTGTCGTTCCAGAAACCGAGCTCCGAACTGCACGGACAAACGCCCTGCAATAATGCTCATCGGCGTTAGCAGTGGCAATTTTCTGTCCGGGAGTTCGACGGTTTCGTAGGCGATAGCCTGGACTCCGCTGCTGATTAAATGCTCCGTTAATGTGCGATCGGCCGCCAAGTGCAAATATGTAAACAGCAACTGCTCTTTTTGAATCAGCGGATACTCAGCAGGCAGCGGTTCTTTAACTTTAACAATTAGTTCGCGCTTCCAGACATCGGAAGCCTTTAAAACAATCTTAGCCCCTGCTTCAACGTAGTCCTCGTCCGCAAAACCGGCCCCAGCACCAGCATTCGTTTCCACAAAAACTGTGTGGCCTTTGTCCGAACAAGCCCGGACACTTGTGGGGCTGAGCCCGACTCGAAACTCTAAATCCTTGATTTCCTTGGGGACGCCTATTTCCATCTATAACCTCTAATCTCAGGCATACGTAGATCGAATCTAACCTAAAAACCATCCCCAGCGGGACAATACCATTGTAGATTTTAGATTTGGCAATCCGGCTGGGCTAGGAGAATTTTTGTTGGATTTTCCGCCAGATCGATCGCAATTTCCCAAATTGATTGTTTTCCATCAAGTCGATCGTTTTTTTAGCTTGTTCCAACTGTAACTGTAGCTGTTGAATTTGATATTGGTAATTCTGCACTTCGGAATTCGCTTCCTCCAACGGAATTCGCAGTGCCGTTTCCCCAGTATTTTTCCTGATTGCAACATCGTGATAGCCTAGGGACTGAAAGGCAAAAAATACGATTTCCCAGTTATTCGCAATACAAAACTCATTGACTGCTTTCGCCACACCGTAAGGCATCACCTCGCATACCGACCAATTCGTGTAATCGTTAAAAACCATCATTCCTTCGGCTTTAACTTTAGTATAACCTTGCTGAATATCTTTGCAGACACCTTGATATTCGTGGTCGGCATCGATATATATCCACTCAAAATACTCGTCAGGAAAGCTCTTTAAAATTGTCGAAGAATCCCCTTCGTGAAGCTCTACTGTTCCATTTTCTATCCCTTCTTGAACTAGACTTTTTTCTTTTTTGCTGATTTCTGCTTTGAATAAATCAAAATTATAATCGATCAAATGCAGCTTTTTGGGCTTGGCAATAGCAAGAATTTTTTCCGCAAAGCGCCCGTATTGAGTTCCCACCTCAGCCACCACACTATTTTTAGGCAGATATTCCAATATCTTTAATCGACTTTCAACAAAGCGACAATTCTTAACGTGACAATCTTGAAGCATTGGGGCAGAAAGCAGGAATGGATTCTCATCCAAATTATTCCACTTCTCGTTATTCCAGTCCTTAGTCGCTTGTAAAAATTTTTTTTTGTATTGTACAAAATCAAACATATTATTCCGCTGATAGTTGAACTCGAAGCCGTGGGGAAAATATCTAATCAATACCAAGCATTGTGTAGTCAGTACCTACGTTTTTTTGTCAATTCATAAGCAATGACTAAAGTACCTACTACATTTTTTTGACATTTTTGACATGAGGGCAATTTGGTCTGCTACAAAAAATGCTAGGGTAATCCTATTTGATTTGTGAACGAGATTTTTTGTAGAGGAAACCCTGATGGTGTATAGAAGGAGAAAAGAAAGAAATATTGACTTTGACAAAAATTTTCAAAGGATTACTATTTAATTTTAAGTTAACCCTATTTTAGATTAAAATACATTAGGGTTTAATAGATGTGATTAAATAATAGCTGATAGAGACTCTGCTGTCAATATATTTGATCTGTCACTTATAATTTAACAGGCATAACTCGTCCCCTTATCTAAACAAATGCCACGGATACCTACCTTAACATTCGATCGCGGAACTCTATTGCTGCACCCGCCGCCCAAAGGCAGAGACTGGGTGGACTTTGCGACATGGGACGATCGCGTGGAAAAATACCGCATTCGGGCAATTCACTACCGCCCGCTGGTAGAATGCCTCCAGGCCGAGTGCATTCACTTCACGGACGAAGCTAGGGGATACGAACTACTCGAACTCGTACCCAGTGTGGAAATGCAGCCTTACCCACATCAAGAAGAGGCCCTCGCAGCTTGGCAAGAAGCAGGAAGCCAAGGAGTAGTCGTCCTCCCTACCGCTTCCGGCAAAACTTATCTGGCACAATTAGCCATGCAAGTCACTGGTCGCAGTACATTAATTGTAGTACCAACTCTTGATTTAATGCACCAGTGGTATGCTAATTTAAAAGCAGCTTTTCCCGACATCGAAATCGGATTGTTGGGCGGAGGTTCGCGAGACAAAACGCCAATTTTAGTGGCTACCTACGACAGTGCAAGTATTCATGCAGAAACCTTGGGCAATAAATACGGTTTGCTGGTTTTTGACGAATGCCACCATTTGCCAACGGATTTTTATCGAGTAATTTCCGAATATGCGATCGCGCCTTTTCGATTGGGACTGACAGCCACACCCGATCGCACAGATGGCCGCCACAGCGATTTACATTTCCTGGTTGGCCCGACAGTATTTAGCAAAAGACCCGAAGATTTGGCAGGCGATGCTTTAGCCGATCATAAAATAGTTCAAATTATGGTAAAACTGTCAACAGAAGAAACCCACCGCTACGCCGAATTAATCAACATTCGCAACGACTTCTTAAAACAGTCTAACATCAGAATATCCAGCCTCGAAGGTTGGAAACAGTTTATCATGGCAAGCGCGCGATCGCCCCTGGGACGGCGCGCCATGCTAGCCCACCGCCAAGCCAAAGAAATCGCCCTTTGTACCGAAGGGAAACTGCGAATCTTAGCCCAAATACTAGCAGAACACTCTCCCCAGCGCACCCTAATTTTCACCGGAGACAACGCCACAGTTTACCGAATTTCCCAAGAATTTCTCATCCCCACAATTACCCACCAAACCCCTGTCAAAGAACGCCACGAAATCCTCGATCGCTTTCGCAGCGGCGAATACAAAACCCTCGTCGCCTCCCACGTCCTCAACGAAGGAGTGGACGTTCCCGACGCCAGAATTGCTATCATATTGTCAGGAACCGGCAGCGAACGCGAATACATTCAGCGATTGGGTCGAGTTCTCCGCAAAAGCAGCGATGTAAATAAGTTAGCAATTCTCTACGAAGTCGTCACCGAAGACACCAGCGAAGAAAGAACTTCTCAGCGCCGCCGAGGAGGAATGCAGCCTCACAAACCCCAACCACAAACACAAATAGAACCGCCAAAGCCAGAATATCAGAAATTAGAAACTGTCAAACCGACACCCATTTACGGAGTCAACCGGGAGACAACCAAAAAAGCAGCAGAATCACCCGCAAAATGGGGAGAAGACAATGATGAAATTCCCTGGTAGTAAGCTTAGACTATTTCTGAACACTCTCTTTCTCTCTTTTCCCTTCGCGTTCTTCACGACGAAGAACATCCCAACGCCGCTGAGGAGGAATGCAGCCTCACCAACCACAACCACAAACACAAATAGAACCGCCACAGCCAGAATATTAAAAATTAGAAACTGTCAAACCGACACCCATTTACGGAGTCAACAGAGATGCGACTAAAAAAGCAGCCGAATCACCCGCAAAATGGGGTGAAAAAAATGATGATTCCAAGGAAGATTGAAGATTGCCCAATTAGTGTATAATCTCAATATTAACTAATTTACTTTACCTAAAAATGAGCGAAACTGCACAAATAACTAACTTTAAAGTCTTCCCCAAACATACTGGAGTTTGGGAGGGAAACTGGACAATACTCGATGCAGACTGCAAGGAAATGCAGAAGTTTACAGCAGTGTTAACCCAGAAAATTGTTGACAACCAGTGGAGGCAAACTAACGTTCAAACTTATGCCAATGGCAAGAGTGAAACCCAAAATTTTGTGGGTCATGTGGTAGGTGAAGGGCAAGTGCAAATTGAAAGTCCAGACTCGGTTTTTTCCAACTACAAGACACTAGCGACAGAAGTTGGAGAGAATTTGGTAATTTTTCAAATATGGGACAAAGCAACTGGCATTCTGAGGGCTGTTGAAACAATCAATCTTGTCAGTTCCGATCGGAGAATTCGGACTACCCAAAGCTTGACAGAAGAGGGAAAACTTAGGGGAGTTATGGTGATTGTTGAACAAAAAATTGAGTAAAAGTTTTCACTGCTTATGTTACCCACTGATTTATTAAGTCACCGCCAAAACGGAGAATCAATCGTCCCGCTACGCCTCAAGATAGATGCTAAAAACTTAGAAGCAGCTACCGAAACAATAAACTGCTTTCAAGAGTCGATCGGCAAAACCCAAGGCGAGCTCGACGGACGGTTGCTAGAGTTAGAAGGCGACAGCCCGGATTATCGGCTGAAACGGGGATTAGCGCACCTGCTGAAAGGCGGTTTCTGCACCTTGGAAGTCATCAGTCCCCTAGAACCCTCAGAGTTGAGACAGCGGGTTTTTGCCTTGTCCGCGCGATCGACTCCCAGCCCTCAATCCACCCAATTAACCCTGGAAAAAGTAGCAACTGAGCTCAGCCAAGACTTAAACAGAGAAGTTTTTCCTCACGAAATCACTACAGGTTTATACGCCGATTTAAACGAAAACAAAATCCTCACTGAGTTTAATGCACCAACTCCCGAAAACTTGCTTCACAAATACAATCTTTCTCAAGTTCAAGGCATATTTTACCGAGCAAGTCAAGTCCAATTAACCGCCCACCGCAACGATCCAGGAGAATACAAACTCTTATTTCGCTATCTGAAACTCTTTCAATTAATGACTTACATTGAAGGCGATGCCGACCACGGTTTTACACTGACAATAGACGGCCCTACAAGCTTATTTAAACCCAGCACCCGCTACGGCTTAGCCCTGGCGAAAATGCTGCCGGCACTGCTGCACGTCACCAAATGGAGTATGCACTCGACACTGCACACAAAAGATCCTTTTAGCGGCGTTTTGAAAACAGGTAAATTTACTCTAAATTCCGACTGCGGTTTAGTCAGCCACTATCCCCCTGGCAAGCCTTATGATAGTATGTTAGAAGCCGCATTTGCTGAAAGATGGAATTCCACAAAAACCGAGTGGCAACTAGAGCGAGAAGTTGATTTAATTCCGATTCCAGGTAGTGTGATGATTCCCGACTTTCGGTTAGTGCATCCGGACGGGCGAGTGTTTTTATTAGAAATAGTTGGCTATTGGCGGCCGGAGTATTTGCAAAAGAAATTTGCACAAGTACAGAAGTCTGAATGCGATCACTTGATTTTAGCTATTTCCGAACGGCTGAATTTAGAAAAAGCCGGGGTAAATGTAAATGACGTGCCAGCAAAAGTAGTCTGGTTTAAAGATAAATTGTTGCCCAAATCAGTCCTGGAAGTCCTCGAAGAGTAACCAATCCGCGCATCAGTTGCAAACATCTTTCTTTCTTCCTCTCTCTCTGCGCCCTCTGCGCCCTCTGCGGTTCAAAAAAATCCTCCTCAAAAAACCTCCCACATTCCCAGCTATACTAAAATAGGAATTCACCCAAATCCTTGCCACCGCATACTCTCACCCTAAAACCGATTGAAAAATGGCAGACACAAGTATTGTCGAAAGAATCAAAAAGCTGTTAGCCCTCGCCACCTCATCAAATGAAAACGAATCGACTGCTGCAGCCGAAAAAGCTTCCGTTTTACTGGCACAGTACAATCTCAGCCTCGCGGATTTAGGGCCAAATCACCAAGAAGAGATTGACGAAGACTCAGTTGAAACAACATCGAAATTTGTAACTTGGAAAATGATGCTGCTTTCAGGAATTGCCGACGCTAACGGTTGCAATGCCATGCGAAATACTTATAATGGCAGTATGTTTTTGGTGGGAACTTCTACAAACCTGATTGTTTGCAAACACCTGTACGAGTATTTGAGTTCTGCGATTGAAAAAAGGGCTAAATACCGCAAAGGAAACGGCAGGGGGTTGGCGTATCTGAATGCTTTTCGGGTTGGATGCGCGACAAGGTTGAGACAAAGATTGTTGGAACAAAAACAGGAGATGGAAAAGTCGGGGATTCCGGGTTCGGGGGATGCGGCGGCGACTCCAGGGATTGTAGTGCGATCGATGTTTGAGAAAAATCAACGGGCGATCGCGGATTATCTAGAGGGCCGAGGGGTTAAAATTAGAACGAGAACAGATTCTCAAGTCAGCAGCGCGGCGGGTTTTAATTCGGGGTATGAAGTGGGCGACAAAATTAGTTTGCACAAGCAAGTGCAGCCGCAAGGGGATATGAAGCAACTTAATGAATGTCTTTGAGTAGGAGGTGCGATCGTGAAAATCAGCTTCCTAGGTTAGAATTAAAAACAGAAACTAACAGAAGAGAGCCATGTCAGACCAAGATATCGCTAATATAATTACTATCGAGCCGGGTAAACGAGGTGGTAAACCTTGTATTCGAGGCATGAGAATTACAGTCTATGACGTGCTGGAATATCTTGCTTCTGGTATGACTTATCAAGAAATTCTAGATGATTTTCCCTATCTCACCCAACAGGATATTTTAGCTTGCTTGAGTTTCGCCGCTAAACGCGAACAGTTTATGTTAGTCGTTGGGTCATGAGACTACTTTTGTTTGACCAAAATCTCTCTCCTCGTCTTGTCGATCGCCTCGCAGATATCTACCCTGGTTCAGTTCATGTTGATGGGATTGGATTAGCTACTATACCAGATCGCGAGGTTTGGGATTATGCTCGTCAGCATGACTATATTATTGTTACCAAGGATGCGGATTTTAGTGAATTGAGTCTATTGTTAGGATTTCCCCCAAAGGTAATTTGGATACGTCGCGGAAATTGTTCAACAGGGAATATAGAGAGAATGCTAAGAGAAAACTATGGTGCGATCGCAGCTTTAAGTGAGACTCCTAATACGGCAATTCTCACTTTGTTTTAAGGGAAGTGAAAAAGCGTTGCTTATCGAGCGCTTACCACAGATACGTTACACCTTTTAGATACCGATACCTCACAGGTTATGTTTGCTCAGTAATTGTTCCTTCAGTTCCTGACAGTGTTTTGCTAGCGGGATGCCTAATTCTGTAGCGATGGATAAAGCGCGATCGCAATACTCAAGCGCTAGAGTGCGATCCCCCAACCTCAGATAAAGTTCTGCTTGGGTTGCTTGCACGATGGCTAAATGCTGCTGATTGTATGCGATCACTTTATTGTAGTCTTCCAAAGCACAGTAAACTTTACCTAAGTGAATTAAAGCATACCCCTCTTCTTGGCGATTTTGGAGTTCCTGCATAACGGCTAAAGACTCTTGAAGCAAATTAAGAGCTTGGGGATAATCTCCTATAGAGAAGTAAGCATTTCCTAAATTTCCTAGCGCTTTTCCCTCATCAAGGCGATTGCCACTTTCACGAAAAATGGTCAAACTCTGCTGGTGATACTTAATCCCTTGAAGATAGTTGCCTCGAAAACGACACGCATTTCCCAAATTTCCCAGTACAATTCCTTCACCGTTGCGATCGCCTATCTCTTGAGCAACTACCAAGGATTGCTGATAAAATTGAATTGCTTGTTCAATTTGTTCTAAATTAAAGTAAGCTAAGCCCAACTTACGTAAATAGGTAGTTTCACTCCAGCGATCGCCCATTTCTTGTGTAATTTCTAACCCTTGCTGATAAAACGGAGTTGCTTGGTTGTAATCTCCTAAATAACAATAAGCATCAGCGAGATTTGACACAGACATACTCTCGCCTCGCCGATCTCCTATCATCCGTTGAAGCTGCAACGATTGCTGATTGAACTGAATTGCCCGCTGGTATTCTCCCAAAAGGAGGTAAGCAACACCTAGATCCAAAAGTGAATCCGCTTCACCTTGGCGATCGCTTATCTCTCGTGTAATCTTCAGCCGCCTCTGATGAAGTTCAATTGCTTGTTGAACTTGCCCCAAACAGCGGTAAGCATTAGCCAAATTGCCTAAAGAATTTGCTTCACCCCAGCGATCCTCTCTTTCGCGTCTAATCTCTAAGGACTGCTGATGGCATTCAATCGCTTGCTGGTGCTGCCCCAATGAATTGTAAGCAGCTCCCAGATTCACAAGAGATATAGCTTCAAACGAGCGATCGCCACTCTCTCGCGCAATCTCCAATGCTTGTTCCAGTAGTAGAATTGCCTCCTGAATTTGCCTTAAAGAACGGTAAACGTTACCCAAAGCACATAAAGAATGAGCCTCACCTTGGCGATCGCCAATTTCTCGCGTAATTTCCAATGCTTGTTGATATAACTGAATCGCCTGTTGAACTTCTCCTAGACTGTAGCAAACATTGCCAATATTATGCAGAGAATCAGCCTCAAATGAACGCTCGCCAAGTTCCCTGTTAATCTCCCGTGCCTGTTTAAAAAATTCAAGAGCTTGTTGATGTTGCCCTAGTTGTTGATAAGCACCACCAATCTCAGTCAGGAAAGAACAATCAAGGCTTGGATCAATTTTATTTAAAAGGGCCTTATTTAATTCAATCACTTCACTATAATACCCCCAAAGGCGCAGTTGATTATGCAGTTCTGCTTTAGCGGGTGTATTAATTCTTATGTAGAAAATAGTACCTGCTGCTATCCATTCTTCTATTTCACAAAGATGATGAAAAGCCTCCAGATATCCCCGTACCTTTTCTAAGTGGGAAGCATCCGACTTAGGTTTGTAATTTGTGAGCCAGTTTATTGAGGCTCTGTAGTGAGTACGCTTCCAAAGTGGTTTAATAAATTTGACAGATGCTAAATTAACACTTAAAACAATTTTTTCTCCAGATGGTGTATCGCTAGCCAACACAACTGAGTTTTCAGGTGGTATAAAGTTACTCATCATTTTCGCCCAATTGCTTTAAGTGTTCAAGTGCTACGCTGCGAATTAAATTGTGCTGTCGCAAGTGTATCTCATCGTCAATTAATTCTTCTTCTACCAAAAAGCGATCGCGCAACGCATCCAACGCTAACTCTTGCTTCTGGTCATCGCAATCCCAATCTTCCAAATGACTCAGCCAAAACTCCTCCGGTACTGCACAGCGATACACAGAAGCTTCGCAAAGCAATCGATAGGCATTCACAATATCTTTTTTCAATCTCTCAAACGTCTTTTCCAGCCGGAATCGCACATTTTTTCGCAGTTCGCGAGTATATCGATCGAGTCGCCAGTCGTCATCTGCTGATGCGGTTATTCCTTTAGTCTTAGCTTCCTCAATTGCCTTCTCCACTTCTTCAATTTCCTGCCCGTATTTATTCCAATAACCCGCCACGTTACCATAAAAAGGCTTACTGCCAATTTCCCCAGCAATCACCCGCAAAGCCAATGGATGCCCTTCATAAGCAGCGCCGATTCGTTCTAAATAAGGTTTGTTTGGTGAATCTCTATCAACCTCTAGTCCAGTTTTCTCGAACAATTCTAACTGTTCTGATGCTGTCAGTCCCCTCAATTCTTGATAATCCCAGAAAATTTTATAACGGGCCGGAATTTGCTCTGGCAAATCCTGCGATGTTACGATGATACGACTTTGGGAAGATTCTACTGCCAAAAAAGTTTCAAAAAATTTTGCCCACAACTCATCCTGAAAACCATTCCAGCCTGTTTCTTCATTTCCTTTTAAAATCAGTTCCAGAGAATCTATCACCACCAAATACCGATTTTCTCGCAATCGCTTGACCAATCTATTCAACAACCGCTGTGTATCTTTGCGGTCATCTGGCGTAATCCGTTCTCCCCACTTTTCCAACCATCGAATCGCCACACTAGCAAAATCAGAAGCTTGCTGCTGGTTTTCAAAATTCTCCTGATGAAACTTACGACCGTCGTCTTGTAACTCCACCGCCAATCTTTCAGCTAAAGCCGTTTTACCAATTCCCGCGATGCCAAGCAGAATTAACAGGCGACACGAACCCTGAACCTTCTGGGCGAGTTGACTAATCAGGTCTTTTCGACCAACCCAAGCATCGTCACAAGCAAAAAACTCTGCTCTCGAATCTGTCTGAGACAATGGACTATCATCAACAATATCTTCCCAGTTATCCAATTCTACAGCCTTGCAAATATTGACAAAAACCTCCTGCCCAATAGCCTTCCCCTCCCAAAACCGCTTTAAAGTCGATAGTGAAGTTTGGGCATCTCCGCACAAGCGAGAAGCTTGTTTGTTCAAGCCTTTCTTTCGCCTTGCCCGATCGACTATTTCCAACCCAGATACAGATGCTCTTAGACTAGCTGCCATGCTGATTTTTTACCCTTCAGTAACCATATTTAACTTATAACATCTGCCAATTTGTGGCGCGGCTCAATTTTGGCTCACTTTTGGATACAGCGCCAGAGGTGCGTTGAAATTGAGCCGTCAAACCTTTGCTGTTCAAGGAATATAGAGATGGGAAGCAATTTAGCCAATCGCTCATTTCCCAGTTAAAACAATCACTTTTTTATCAGGAGTAAGACTATGCAAGCACCGAATTTCGTTCAACTGGAACTACCAGGCGTTTTACCTAAAAAAAACGACACCCTCAAACGAATAGAAGAAGCAATGCAAGGAATACTAGACCTAACATGGAAAACTGTGCTCCCTCACATATCAGCACGCAGCACTAAAGAACTGATGCGACAGCACGGTAAACTGATTGCTATCCATGATGGCGAAGCCCGGATTAAAGTCTCGTCAAAACCACTTTTGCTAATGGCAATTCAAAAACTTCCCGATGTTGAATCAGCTTTCAGAAAAGCTTTCGGCACTACAGTCAAAATCCGTCTCGAAGTGTAAGTGATATCGTTTCCGGTGACAACGTATTATTCAATGCTTTGCCCGCGTGCGGTGCGTGACAGTCAATAGTCCCACCGCCGCTCCTTCAAAGTTTTCCAGTTGTCACGCACCCTACGACTGATATCTTGCACAGAGTACGATTGCCCTCAATCAATCAATCAATTCCGCCTCTTCAAAAATCTGTCTAGTCGTCAACTCCAAATCAGGCAGCAACTCATCCACAATCGGTGTATTATCCGTATAAACTTGACTCAAACCATTCGTCAAAAAACTTTTAATTAAAATAGCTTCTGGATCGATTACCCACACTCGCGGAACTCCCGCCGCCAAATAATCTTTCGCCTTCTCTTCAAATTCCTTCATACTTTGCTCCGGCGATCTAATCTCAATCACCAGTTCAGGAATTGCGGGACAAGCTTCATTTCGCCGCCAACTTTTCGGCAGACGTTCATAAGAAATGTAGGTTAAATCGGGAACAGGTACCCAATCTTTATCCTGACGTTTTAACAAAATTGCCCATTCTGGAAGCACTCGCCCGCGTCCTTTACACCATACACGAATCAGGCGACACAAAGCTCCCTGTAAACTGGAATGAAAAAATTTTGGAGACACTTTAGGAACTGCTTCACCATCTACAAACTCACAATATACATCTCCGTCGGGCAAAGCTAGAAATTCTGCTAAAGTGAGTTTGGTTCCGATGCCTACCATGAATCCCAGCCCTCTCGCTAATTAACTCAAATATCAATTATACAAAATTTTCCAACATTCCTAGAAGTACGATCGCCCTTCTCCCTCTATGCCAAAAGTGGAACAGGCGTCCCGCCTGTGAATTTCTGTGAATTTCTGCGCCTCAAAAATCAAAATCCCAATTCCCCAAAAACAATAGCGGGGCCTGCCATCCAGCCCGCCCCACATTCTCCCAAAGCCCCAAAACCATTCACTTCACCCAGGCAGGATGAGCCATCAAAGCTGCAAACGGCTGCACTCCTCGCAACTGATTCGACAGCGGCAAATGACCCCTAGGCGCGCTCAAATCCCAGATAAACTCTTGCGGATACCGCGTCCAATTATTCCCTTTTTTCCAGCCAATTAGCGGCCACAATTTATCCCAATTCTTGCCCGAACTCAGCCAAATTTCCCGCTGCACTGAAAAGCCGAATTTGCCCTCAGAATGAACTTTCCACAGCGTATTAATTGTTTGTAAATCCGCCACCGGCAAACTCTCAACTTGCGTAAAATACAGCCACTTTCTCACGGAAGCTGTATCACCAGCCAATTCACAAAGCTTGTCTAAAGTCAAGCGATCGGCTTCTTGAAATTCCTGTAACGCCAATAATTGTTGTAGCGGAGTGTAATCAATGTTAGAGTCCGATCGCAGCGGCACAACCCCAGTCGGAAAATTCGCTTGCAAAAACTCCGCCACTCTCGGAGAACCAGCACTGTAAAGAATTTGGTAAGCTTTACCCATTACCGCAGTCGGTGCATCTGACTTGCGCTCTAATAAAAATTCCATCAATACATCCCAACCGGAATCTGCTATTTGTTGTTGCAGCAGTTGCAGTTGAGCTTTTTCCGAACCAGACCTCAACTGAGAGCGGAGTTCGGCTGTATCGGCCGCCGAGTCTAGAGGAGAAGTAGAAATCGAGTCAGTCATGAGAAACTATCAGCTATCAGCTATCAGCTATCAGCGATTAGCTGAAGCCCTGGTTTTCCCCCATTGTACAATGGTACTGACTCCGATTCACTTCTCTGTACTCGGATGCCTGCGTGCCACGCCCCCTAGTTGAGCCGATCGCCCCCACACTTATTCGCCCATGCCAGCAATCGCAAATAAGTCTACCATCTGAAATTTACGATCGATGCCATACCAAAGAGTTTTTCTTGAACCTAGTCGTCCACGATCGAAACCCATGCAGGGAAGGAAGGCGGAAAAAAGTTTATGTCATATTCCGACTCTTCCCACTCTTTGACCCAAAGCGGCACCGCGCCGGGGCTAGGAGTTGCAGAAAAGGTGCGTTCTTTGACTTCGATCGAGTGAAATAGCTGTTTTAAAGTATCTCCCCGATCCAAAGCTTCGCTGAGGATGTCGTCCAACTCAGGATCGACCCGTTTGACGCGGTTTTTGTCCTCCTCCAGCCACAGAAGTTTCAAAGACTTCAAATCTCTCGGACTGAGGATGCTCTTGTAGTACACGCGCTTAAGGGTCGCTACGGGTTCCAATGAGCGTTCGATCCGGCGAATTTGCTGAACTCGCAGGTAGTGCCATTCCGCTAAACGCTTGCGTTCCGAAGGCGGAAGGGTTCCCTTCCCTGCTGCGTGTTTGTAGTCGTATTTAATCAAACTGCAAGCCATATTGGCTAGCAGGTGAATCAACTGTTTTTCTTTGGGTGTCGCCTGACGCCGTTCCTGGGTTCTTGTCAATACGCGCTGTCTGCGGGTAGTTTCGAGAGTATTTTCCATTGGGTTTTTACGAGATGAAATACGATTGTGCCAGATCCGAATCCCGAACATCAGAAGGTAAGGAAGTTGATAGGCGGGGAAACTCCACCGACAGACTCGCCTTACCTATTTATTTTCCCATTCACCGTTCTCTGAAACTGATTCCCACCCCTGGGATTAGGTAGACTGATCTTGGGATCGAGTTTTAACCGCCTCGATTAGAGGCCGTTGCGACAACAAACACCACCACAACTAAAACCACAACCACAACCGCACTCCGGGGGAACCACACAAGAGCGCCAATTATTTCCTAGCCTTTACCGGTTTTTACCTCTTCTTTGTCCCCATCCTCATTCGTTCCAGTGTAGTTAAAGTCGGGACGACTCTCCCAAGCCGTCAAACTCCTGGCTGATGAAGGTTCTGTGGGGATGGCTGAAGCGCTGGCGCTGCCTGCCTGGAAAAAGCCAAAGCCAGCCGAGGCAATTACCCCTAATACTAAGATGCTGTTTTTCATGTTCGATGACCCTGATTTGCGTAGATTGACACTTTTTGGCTCACCCGATCTGTCAGAAATGGGTTGATGCAATAGCCCACTTGTCTTCTGATAAATCTGCCTGCCATAATCAATTCAGACAGGCACACCCGCTTGTGATCGGAAACGCCGGAAGTGACGTGTTACTAATGTCCACGATCATCCATCAACCCGAATTTTTTGGGTAGTGGAGCGAAAGCCATCAGGGCGTCGATCCAGCAGGGAGTTATGCCATCAGGGTGCTAATCCATCGGGTAGTTAAGCCATCAGGGCGCATCTTCTACAATTAGCCACAGACTTAACTTTTATAGTTGAGTAAGTGGTTAGCCTGGTACTGACAAAGCCTTTAAGAATTAAACTTTTTGTGGATGCATCCTGAAAAGTTTGTTCTGAGGAATCCCCGAACGCGAAAGCCCGGGGAAAGTCAGCAGCATGGAATTCCATGCAATCTAAGTCAACTAAAAAAACGCAGATTAACGATATCTCCCACTCAAGCAGTCCTCAGCAAAACGCTGGGGTTTTTTATTGGCAGCCATTGCTCGACCTTTTTCTCCGGCATCCGGCAGGCGGATCTGAAGGCAGAAGGTTGACGGCGCTGTGGTTAGGAGTTTCCCTGCCCACATCATACCACCGGGTGAATTTTAAAGTATTATTGTAAAAAAATGTGAAAAAAAGGGCGTTTTAGCGTTTTCAATCCGATCGAGTGAAAATTCATCTAATTATGTGAACGAGTGTAAAAAAGCAAGTACCCCACTACGATTCAGCCGATCGTAGGAGTTGGGGCGAACTCTTGCAAAGATACGGTAAAGATTGACAAGGAAAAAGCTGAGCTAGTAGACAATAGAGAAAGAGGAACAAAAATTTTCTACCATAGTAAGGCCGATTCAAAAAAAACAATGCAAATGCAACAGGCTAACTCCAAACCCTTATTGAATAAGTCATTGCCCAATCTAAAATCTAAAATCTAAAATCTAAAATGGTATCAGCGGGCAATAACTCCAATTTGTAACCTTTCGATCGCACAGCATAGGGGTGTAAAATCTTGATGAATTCCCAGATGACAGCAGAAGTCAACTCAACGTACCAATATCAAGTCGGAGGATATTTGCCTGCCGGTGCGCCCACCTATGTCAGGCGATCGGCCGACAGCGAACTCTACGAAGGACTCAAAGCCGGGGACTTCTGCTACGTGTTGAGTGCGCCGCAAATGGGAAAGTCGAGCCTGCTAGTGCAAACGGCCAAAAGGTTGCAAGCCGAAGGTACAGTTTTTGCCGCCATCAACTTGAGAAGCATCAGCAGCCCAGATATCTCCCCCCAAAAGTGGTATGGGGGAATCATGTACCGCATGGCAAGCAATTTACACATCACAAACAGGTTTGATGCCATCAAGTGGTGGAACGATCGCGAACTGCTATCGCCGGTGCAGCGATTGGAGATATTTATCGAAAAAGTTTTGCTCAAGTCACTTCAGCAAAATCTGGTAATTTTCCTAGATGACATTGAAAGCATCAGCAGCCTAAATTTCAGTACCAGCGATTTTTTTGCTTTGATCCGGGCTTGTTACTCCAAGCGGGCAGAGCAACCGGAATACGATCGCCTGACTTTTGCTGTTATGGGAGTAGCAGCCCCCTCAGAATTGATCCGAGATCCAAGATGCAACCCTTTTAATATTGGACGGCAGATTCATTTAAGTCGATTCCAACTGCACGAAAGTTCGCCGCTAGCAAAAGGATTAGCCCTCAAAGCTTTTCGCCCCCAAAAAGTTCTCCAAGAAATATTGGCTTGGACGGGCGGCCAACCGTTTCTAACTCAAAAAGTTTGCCACTTGGTACTTGAATACGGGCCTTTTATTGGCAGAAATTCTGAAGCTCAGCAGGTTGAAAAACTGGTCAAACACAGAATTATTAAAAATTGGGAAGAAGAAGACGAACCCCAACATTTGATACCAATACGCGATCGCATTTTCCATAGCCACTGCGACCTCACGCGGCTGTTAACCCTGTACCAGCAAGCTTTGCAACAGATCAAGGCAACAAAACCGGGGGAATCGCAGGGACTACCAGCAGATTACTCTGCCGAAAAAATCGAATTGCAACTGTCAGGACTGGTTGTTAAATCTCACGGTAAATTAATAGTTTCCAACCTAATTTATCAGTCAGTTTTTAATCAATTTTGGGTACAAAAAGAGCTGGGAAAATTGGCTCCGTACCGCTTGGCGCTAGCAGCATGGCTGGCTTCAGACCGCGAAGATGACTCGCTTTTATTGACAGGGGAAAGTTTGCAGTCAGCTTTGGATTGGGCTGCGGACAAACAATTAAGCCAAGAACACTATTGGTTCTTGAATCCCGATCGAACTTTTGAGGAAAAACCGACAGTCGTTGTCGCACCAGTTGCAGACAGCAGCCTAGACACCGATGCAGACAGCAGCATCCTTACCCCACCCTCAGAGAGTGTTCCAACTGGCAGCAACGAACAGAGATTGTACGATCACATCGTCTCCTGCGTGGAAACAGAATCCCCCGCACAGGTGATTGAGCGGTTCCGAAAGCTATTTATCGACGGCATGGGCTATCCCGATCGAGAGATTGAAGCAAGTTTGTATAGTATAGTCTCCGTCAAGCGATTGGATCAGGACTTTAAATATCTCCTCCACCGCTGCTGCTACATCCCGATCAACCGATGGCAACTGCATTCTCAAAACCAATTCGCGATCGCCAAGTTGGTAGCTTTATTTAAGCATACCTCTCCCCGATTCGGGATGGAATTTTACATAGTCAAGCGCTTACAAGAACAAATAAAATTCTTTACTAAAAGTGAAGAATTCCAGACCATAGAGCGCTTAGTAAAAGCCTTAGATAGAGAGGCGGAACAGCAGAAACAAGATACAGATTCTCCTTTGGGCGAATTGATCTGTCGGTATCCTTATTTGTACGGCTATTCTCTACTGAGCAAGGACAGCATTGAGGAAGACCAACAAACCATCAAACAACTGGCTTTTCAAAGACAGCGACAATTTGAAACACATTTGTCTCAATATTTGAATTATTTGGTTGAGCCGAGAAATACAGAAATAGGCATTGTGCAGCGGGCGGCTAATCCCACACTTTTGAACGATGCAGAACTGCACTTAGCGGTCAGGGAATTTGCAGGAAAAGTAGCAGGCGATCGCAGCTACAAAGAAGCAGCTCAATTTTTCCTGAGAGATTCCCGACAAACTCCATCTTACGCCTCATTTAAAGTGGATTTATATGAATATTTAATATCCTCGGTTGAACCAGAATACGGCGGGCGTCAATTTAATGACCGTTTGTACAAACAAATCAAAAATACATTGCGAGAAAATGACTCTGTGAAATTCAATAATCCCTTATTAGTTCGTACTTGCCACCAGTTGTTCAACTTCTTAGTAGTGGAAAATTCCCAACATCCCAGCCACTACGTTTTTTACGATTTAGTGTACAACCTCGGCGCCAGCAGGACAATGGGTTTACTGATGAAACTTGTACTGCTTTCGGGCAAAGTCAAACCAGAGTTGGAAAAGCGATTTTCTATTTTGTTCAATCACTATGAAGGTAAAGCTTCTAATGAAATTATGTGGTTTGTCAAATCGTTGGAAAATTTCAATGTGGCTTTGGTTGTGAATTTTGGTAAGACGGATTTGTCTTTGGTTAAAGAGCATCTTATTTTGACTTGAGAATAACAAAATCGCTCGAACTCGAACAGAGTTATATAATATTATTAATTTAAAAAAATCCCGGAGAAACAAATGAAAGCCTTTGAAGTCACAGGAACGATCGACGAAAAAGGTCAATTAATTCTCGATCGACCTTTAACACTAGACACTCCGGGCCCCGTGCGAATTATCGTCCTCTTTCAGGAATCTACAGATGAAGGTGAAGACGACCCCGACGATACTCCAGTGGCAGAAGTGAAAGCTAGTCTCAAAAGGGCATTCCAGGAAGCTAAAACCCGACAGCGAATACCTCTTTCTCAAATGTGGGAGGGCATCGATGTCGAATGAACCAGATCATCTAGTTCAAATCGATTTAACGCCTGAGTATAAGCGAAATTTGCGTGAATTATCCAAAAAGTATCGACAAATCCGGCTAGATACTCAGCCCGTAATTGAACAAATACAGGCTGGCAATTTTATTGGCGATCGCATTCCCGGAATCGGCGAAGATTATATCATCTTAAAAGTCCGAGTGAAAAACAGCAACATCCAAAAAGGGAAAAGTGCAGGGGATCGCATGATTTATCAGATTGAATCGCCCGTCAGCGTACTTTTGTTAACCATTTACTCAAAATCAGATGGGACAGATATTAGTCTCAACGAAATCCGCAACATCATCGCCGAGTTTGATGAAAACGAATAGCGGTGTATTATTATTAATTTTATGATTAGCTATCTCAAAGGCACAGTAGCCGATATCGCCAAAGGCAGCAACCGCGTCATATTGACTCTCGAAGTCAATCAAATCGGCTATGAAATCCAAATTTTGCCCCGCGTGACCGGTCAATTGCCAGCATCCGGCGAAGTCGCCCAAATTTTTACCCACCAGCAAGTTAAGGAAGACCAAATCGTATTGTACGGTTTTGGCAGCGCGGCAGAACGCGATTTGTTTCGGCAGTTGACGAGTGTTAGCGGTGTTGGAGCTCAACTGGCGATCGCACTTCTCGATACTTTAGGATTGCAAGATTTAGTCCAGGCGATCGTCGGCGGTAACACCCGCATTTTATCCAAAACCCCAGGCGTGGGTACAAAAACCGCAGAACGTCTCGCCCTGGAACTCAAAAGCAAACTCTCGGAATGGCGACAGCAAGCAGGTTTGACAACTTCAGTCGCCGCCGGAGTCCCCCCAGCTATTCAAGAAGAAGTCGAGATGATCCTGCTGGCGATGGGATACACTGGGGCGGAAGTCTTGCAAGCGCTGCAAACCCTCAGTCAAGACAGCACTTTGTCCGCCAAAGGTAATGCGGATGATTGGATACGTGAGGCGATCGCCTATTTGAGCCGATAATCGCCTACCACATCCCGAAACCGGGAATAAAAACCAAAATTCGGCCGGCCCAACAAACCTATCCTTGGCAAAAATTTTATCGTTTTTATGCTTCCCCTGTGATAACATTGGAGATTGTGACAATCGTACAAAAAAAACTAAAATCAATTCATGGCTCTTACACAACAGCGCAAACAAGAAATCATGGGCGACTTCCAAACCCATGAAACCGATACCGGTTCAGCAGATGTCCAAGTCGCCATGCTGACAGATCGCATCACCAAACTCAGCGCCCACCTGAAAATCAACCAAAAAGACTTCGCCTCCCGGCGCGGTTTGATGATGATGATCAGCCGCCGCAAGCGCCTGCTGGCATACATCCAAAAGCAAAATGTCGATCGCTACAAAGCATTGATTGCCCGTCTAGGCATTCGCGGCTAAACACCACAGCCAAAATTTGCGACAATATTCTTTAATCTTGGACAAACACCAAGACTTATTGAAAAATGTTCGAGATTTCAGGTTAGAGATAAAATATGTCCTCCGAACCACCCCGCAAGCGCTTGCCCTTTGAACCGGCAACAAATCGTAAAAAAACGCCTAAAAAGCCCCCAGAACCCCAAGCAAGCGTAGCCTTAGAGTCGGATTCTCCCGACAAGCAGCCGAAAGCTAACAAAACCGGAAAAGAGTCGCAATCCATCCCAGAAGTAGTCAGCCAACGCATGATATCTCGCATAGCGGTATTCTGCGGCATACCGACAATCCTGGGAATTTGCACATTTTTTGTAAGCTATTTGGTAGTCAGCAAAGGCTTGTTCGATCTGCCCAACACAGCAGTATTGCTGGTAAGCATGGGCTGTTTTGGTCTAGGCGTTCTGGGATTAAGCTACGGAGTCCTCTCGGCTTCCTGGGATGAAGAAGTTTCAGGAAGCACTCTGGGGTGGGAAGAATTTAATACCAATTTTGGACGGATGCGAGAAGCGTGGCGCGCCGCGAAGCCAAAAAGTTAGTCATTAGTCATTAGTTATTAGTCATTAGCTAAAAACTAAGCTGTTAACCATCTAGAGTTTGTCTTTGGGGAGTGAATAAGAACTCGCCCCACAACAATGCTAATAAAACTGATATAAATAGATTCTCGATCGCCATTGCATCTATTTTTCTCAGTGCATCAGAGTCATCATCCGTTTCTAGCCCAACTAAAAAGGCAAAAAAAATATGATTATTGTAATGAAAGCCGGCACTCCAGAAGCCGAGATCGATAGACTAGACGAAGACCTCCGCACTAACTGGGGTTTGGTACCCGAAAAAATCGTCGGCCGTTACAAAGTTGTTATGGGTTTGGTAGGCGACACCGCCGAGCTCGAACCTATGCAACTGCGCGAAATGAGCACCTGGATTGAAGAAGTGCTGCGCGTCGAAAAACCCTACAAACGCGCTTCTCTGGAGTACCGCCAAGGAGAAGCCAGCACAGTAGAAGTTGCTACTCCTTTAGGAACTGTGATGATCGGCTTGCATCACCCGATCGCGATCGTAGCAGGCCCTTGCTCGGTCGAAAACGAAGAAATGATTGTGGAAACGGCAATGCGCGTCAAAGCTGCTGGAGCTCATTTTCTCCGTGGTGGCGCGTACAAACCGAGAACTTCCCCCTACGCTTTCCAAGGCCACGGCGAGAGTGCTTTGGGATTGCTAGCGGCGGCCCGGGAAGCTAGCGGTTTGGGAATTATCACGGAAGTTATGGATGCGGCGGACTTAAGTGCGATCGTAGAAGTAGCCGACGTAATCCAAGTCGGGGCGAGAAATATGCAGAATTTCTCACTGTTGAAGAAAGTCGGAGCTCAAGACAAACCGATTTTGCTGAAGCGCGGCATCTCCGCCACCATTGAAGAATGGTTGATGGCTGCTGAGTATATCATGGCTTCTGGCAATCCGAACGTGATTTTATGCGAGCGCGGAATTCGCGGGTATGACAGGCAATATACACGCAATACCCTAGATTTGTCGGCAGTACCAGTATTGCGAACTCTGACTCACTTACCGGTGATGGTTGACCCCAGTCACGGCACTGGTTGGGCGCAGTTTGTACCGTCAATGGCGTTTGCTTCGATCGCCTCTGGTACAGATTCGCTGATGATTGAAGTGCACCCAAATCCGAAAAAAGCTTTGTCTGACGGGCCGCAATCTTTAACACCGGATCAGTTCGACAAGTTGATGGAAGAATTGGCGGTGATTGGTAAAGTCATGGGACGTTGGCCGCAGCCCGTGCCAGTTTTGGCATAAAAACAGGCGCAAAGCCTAACCTAAAATGCGATCGCGGCACGGCTGTTTCATTCTCGTATCCGATCACCAACCAAAAGTAAAAGCGATCGCGCTATCTGATAAGATTTTCAGCGATCGCTTAACAGTCAATATACAGCACTTCCGGATGTTATAAGGTACGATAGAATCGACTAAAAATAATATACCAATGAAAGCATACTCAGTAGATTTGCGAGCCTTTCATAGTAGCAGCCCATAAGCGAGCAGAAGCTGTCGATCAGAAAAACAGCAGAAATATTTGCCTGCAGTAAAATCTTAGTTCAAAAACTTGTCAAGCAACAAAAAATCGAGGGGAATTTACAGCCTAAACCCAGGGGGAAACCCATATTAACTCAATAGTCCGGACAATTTTTATAGAGTCCAATGGCTTATTCTCGGTTGACTTTAAGCCACTATGGATAATTAAATCAATGTCAGCTCCACCCGGCTCGTTGCATTTAATTGGACTTTATTTAGGGTTTGCTGAATAATCGATCGCTTTCCCAAGAGCAAGAGCGATCGATCTAAGTAGTCAAACAAAATTAATTACATAAACAACTAATATGATATATAGCCTTTCTCAAAAAGGTGAGGTACGAATTTTGACCTGGAAAGCTTGACAATACAGGGTTTCTGTATACC